>DATAKF010000143.1:0-9976 GCA_036261775.1 Polyangiaceae bacterium
TACATGGCGTACAGGCGGCGCGACATTTCCGCGACTTGCTCGGGAGATGTATCGGGCAAGCGCCCCGAGCCATCTGTGTCGTAGCGCACCGGTACGAGCATGACCTTGACCGGCCCCGTGTAGCGCGCGCCGACGGGCAAAAGGCCGGTCTCTGGGAAGCGCGCACCGGCGGGCGTGCCCGAAAGCGGGGTGCAGCGCGACGTTTCTCGCAGCTCGACCGAGTACTGCGTGGTGGGCTGAAAGGCGTCCTTCGGGAGCTCCAGGTTGAAGGTGGAGCTGCCGTCGGCCTCGCTGGAGGCGACACTGACGTTGATGGTCTGCTCGAAGTAGCGGGGCGCCCGGGCTTCGTCCTTCAGCGTGACGCGCGCGCTCAAGGTGCGACTCTGAAAGCCGGGCGCCGGCTCGACGAACACGCGAACCAGCGCCTCGCGCTCTTGCACCAAGTCGGCGTTGCGAGCCGCGACGGCTTGGAGGTCGCGCATGATCGGCACTTTCACCCCTTGGTAGACCGACACCTCTTTGATCTTGATGTCGCGCGCTAGCCGCTCGGCCGCGGGATGCGCGGGCACGAAGCTGTCCCAATTGCACCAGCTCGCGTCGAGGCTGCCAGTTAGCTCGGCTTGACCGGGTGGCGTCACCGACCAGCTGCCGCGGATGCCTTGGTTTGGCGTGTAGCTCTCGACTCGCAACAGCGCGTTCACGGCAGCGCAGGTGCCGTCGGCGTTGCAGTGGCGTGCGGGCACACCCAACACCGCCGGCAGGTTCGTGAGTGAAGCCGGATCGAGTGAAAGCGCGAGACCTTCGGACGAGTCTTCTGCGGAGCTGCTGTACAGCTTGTGGCTCGCGGCGGCGCAGGCGCGCGGCGCAGGCTGTAGCGTGACCCACAGCGTTTGCGCTTCCGACGGGCCGCACCACGTACCGACGGCGCTGGACCAAGCGACGCTGATGCTGGGACCGGCTCCCTCCGCCGCGCGGTCGGTGGCGCCGCTTGCGCGCTTGGGGCTGCCGCGCGTTGCACCATTTTGAGACGCCGCGTTCGCGTCCGTGGAGCCCGCAGAGCCGCCGTCGGGCATTGAGACGTAGCCGGTACAGCTGATGAAATTGCCGAGAACGACGGCGGTTGCCGTTAACGCCCTTCGAAAATTTCTCTGATGCTGCATCGGTGGCTGCTCAGGTCACTAAAGGTGACCAAAGGTCGCACATTCGGCTCACCAAAGACTATGGGCATCGCACCGAAAGAACTTCCGACAACCAAGTAGAACCGAAGCTGCAGTCGCGACGGATTGTTTCGGTCGCGAGCGCGCCAGCTCCAGAGATCAGGAGCTCAGGTGCCGACGCCGGTACCGAGGCGTTCGCGCAGCGTCAGGTGCGCCGTGCTCACCGAATAGGTGATGAGCTTTTCGATGCGCAGGTTGGCAGGAGGCGCGCCCTCTTCGGCCGGGATGGCTTTGATCAGCGAGACGGCTTGCTCGAGGTCCTGGCACATCACCAGGCCCGCGCGATCTGCGGCGTAGTCGACCGAGTGCGCCCACTTCTTGAGGTCGAGCGATTCGGTCGAGCGCAGCAGCTTGGAAACGACGTCGGTGAGCTGCTCGCGCTGGCGACCCGCCAGAGGATTGGCCGACAGCTCGCGCGTGGCTTGCGCCACCAGCGGCTCGAGCTCGCCCGACACCGGGAACTTCGGCTTAACCAGCCGAATGGCGGCGAACACCCAGCTCTTGAGCGCGGTCATGTTGCTCAGCACCTGGCGCAGGAAGAAGCCGGGCACGAAATACGCGACGGCCCTACCCGCCACGAAGCTGGAGGTGACGAGCGGCAACTCGGACGCAAACGCGCCCGCGCCGAGCGCGATGGAAGCCGGGCTAGTCGCCAAAAAGGTGAGCACGCCCGGATCATTCTGGTTTTGGAACACTGGCGGCTCCGGCAAACCCAAGGCTTCCGAAGCCGCGCTGAGCCCCTGCACCAAGCCGTACGGATACGTCTCGGCGTTGAGCAAATGCTCGGGCGTGAGCCCGTACTGGTCGATGCCTTTGCCGCGCGCCGCCAGCGCCATCGGCTCGAGCAGCGCCATCAACGCGGTGACGGCCGGATCATGCTCGGTCGGCAGGATGTATTCGGGCCAATCCGACAGCGAGAGGCGATCGGCGGGCTGCAAAGGCTCGGCGTTGCGCAGGCGCCCGTAGAAGCGCTCCTCATCCGGCTCTGCGCGGCCCAGGGTGTGAAGCGCCTGGCAAGCGCTCCAGGCGCCGTCGGCGTGGCGCACGCCCGTGTAGATGCGACGCAGCAGCTGGTACGGCTCGCTTTGGTACGGGTCGCGGTCGATCCACTCGCCGATCAGCGGCACCGACTCCGCGAAGGAGCCGGCCGGATCTTCGGCGTACAGCCTGGCCAACCGCTCCGCCCAGCGCGTGTTCTCGGGCTCGACCGCGTGGGCCGAGCTGCACACGGCGATGGCCTGCTCGATGCGCTTGAGGTGCCGCTCGTAGACGTCGGCCAGCTGCCACAGTGTGGTGAGCAAGAGCTCGGTGTCGCCGGCGTCTTGCGCGTGCGTGACGCGCAGCTTGAGCAGGTTCTTGACGCCTTCCCAGTCGCGCGCGCGTTGGCGCATCGCCAGCGCTTCGTCCAGCGCGGCGGCTAGCGACGGATCGTACTGCAGCGAGCGCTCCAGCAGCTCTTGCGCCAGCGCGGCATCTTGCAGCTCGCGCGAGGCGATCATGCTGGCAGTGTGCAGGTACTTGGCCTTGTGCTTCTTCTCGTCGACGACCTCGGCCATCTTGGTGATGACCTGAATCAGCTGTGGCCAGTCCTTTTCGGCGCCGTAGAGCTGCATCAGCTTGGCCAAAATGTCGCGATCGTTCGGCTTTTCGCTGAGCGCCAAGAGGTAGCTCTTGGCCGCGTAGTCCGGGTTCTTGAGGCGCGTGGCTGCCAGGTCGCCGATCTGCAAGAGCAGCTTGGCGCGTTCGTCCCCTACGGTGCGCTCGAGCTTGCGGTACAGCGTCTCCAGCGCTTGGTCGAAGCGGCCGAGCGCCGACTGCGCCTTGGCGATGCCGTCGAGCGGCGACAGATCGCGCGCGTCGGTTTCGAGCGCGCGCTCCAGCGCCTGGATGCCTTCTTCGTGGCGGCCGAGGCCGACCAGCGCTTCGCCGCGCAGGCGTTCGGCGCGCGCGGCGTCGCCCAGACCCAGTGAGGGCCCGAGGCGTTGCAGCAGGTCTTGCGTCAGCGTGTAGGTCTGCTCGGGCGCGTCATGCTTCGACGCCAGCTCGGCTACGGCGAGCAGGGCGCGCGCGTCGTCGGCCAGGAAGCGACGCAAGCCGTCGATCATGACCATGGCCTTTTCGGCAGAGCCGCCTTTGACGAGCGCCTCGATGTACAGGCGCGCGACGTCCGCGGCTTCACTCACTTCCATACCGTCCAGCACCGAGATCACGGGCTCGAGGCGCTTGGAGGCTTCGGTGAAGCGACCGTCGTCGAACGCGATCTTGCCGAGCACACGCAACGCGCCCGGCTCGGTCGGGTCGAGGTGGAACGCCAGCTGCGCCATGGACGATGCGCGCTCCGGATCTTGCAGGTGGCGCTGGCACAGAACCGCGATTTGTCCGGCCAATTTGGCGCGTTGGTGCTCGCCCGTGGCGTTCTCCAGCTCCTCTTCCAAGAGCTCGACCACGCCGCCGTAGTTGCCCATGACGACGTACTTGGACTTGAGCTTGCCGCGCGCAGCGCCGTCTTCAGGCAGCGTGTCGATGGCGCGCTTGAGCTGGCTGATCGAGGCCTCTAGGTCGCCTTGCTGCTCGAGCAAGGCAGCAGCGCGTACGTAGTAGTCGGCGCGCTCTTTCGGAGTTTTGGCGGCGTCCGCTAGTGCCTCGATGGCGTCGAGCGCGCTCTCGGAGTCGCCAGCGGTGGCGCGCAAGGTGGCGAGCGCATCGAGCGCGGCCTTGTGACCGGACTCGAGCGTCAACACCAGCTCGTAAGCTTCGATGGCGCGCTGCGGGGCCGACAGCTCGGTAGCCAGCAAACGGCCAAGCGAAAGTGCGGACTCGAGCCGCAGCTTGTCGTCGCTGCTCTTGTCTATCTGCGTCTGATACAGGTCCGACAACTCGACGAACTTCTCGAGCGAGCGGTAGTGACGGGCTAGCTCGCGCGCCGAGTCGGCGCGGCTCGGATCCAGCGCCAGCACTTGCTCCAGCGCGTGCGCGGCCTTGCCATGGTCGAGGAACTCTTCGTCCCAAACGCCGGCCACGCGCTCCAAGAGCGTGATCTTTTGGCGCGCCGTGACGGCCAGCTCGACCTCGCGCTCCAGCACGCCGAGCAGGTCTTGGTAGCGGCTCTGGCGGCTGTAAATCCGGTCGAGGCCGCGCAGGGCGTCGCTCGACTTGGGGTCCTCGCTCAATACCAATTTATAGGACTTTTCGGCCGAATCGAGGTCGTCGGCGTCGACCTCGTAGCCTTCGGCGATCTCGCACAAGAGCGCATGCCGCTCTTCACCGCCGAGCGCGGCAGCGCGGCCCGACAGTACCGACAAGGCGCGCTTGTTGTCGCCCGACTGGCGGAGCATCTCGACCATGCCCTTCACGGCGCGCTCGTGGCCCGGATCCTCGCTGACGACGGCTTCGTACAGCTCGAGCGCCGCCTGAGCGCTGCCGAGCTTGCCGGAGACGATCTCGGCGGCTTCTGCGCGCAGGTCGCGTGCCACGTTGGGCGCCGCCACGTCGGCGCGCTTGAGCAAGATCTGCGACAGCTCCGGCCACTGCTGGGCCTTTCGGTAAATGGTCGACAGCATCTCGAGCGAGCGCTCGTGGCTCGGCTCGATCTCGAGCACCTTGTGTAGCCACGGCAGCGCCAAGTCCGGGCGCGACACCTTTTCGGCGTACCAGCGCGCCATGTGCGAATACAAATCGTGCAGGGCCTCCGTCGACTGCTCTTCGTTCGCAGCCTCCAGGCACAAACCAAAGACCTCTTCCCAGGCTTGGTAGCGCGTGCCGGCTTGGCGCTCGATGGCCTCGGCGTAGGTGTCGACGGTCGGGTCGGCGCAGAACGCCTGCGCATAGGCGACGAGCGCTTGCTCTTTGTCGTCCAGATCGTTGGCGTAGACCTCGCCAATCGCGAACATGTGCTCGGCGCGTTCGCTCGCGTTCGAGGCCTTTTCGCTGCGTTCCAGCAGGGATTCGACCAGCTCTTCGTGCTTGCCCAGCGTGCGCCGCACCTTGTCGAGTGCCTTGGCGGTCGCGCGGTTGTCGGGCTCCAGCTTGAGCAGACCCTTGTACAGCTTTTCGGCCGACTCGTGCTGCGACGCCTTTTCGTACAAGCGCGCGGCGCGTGCCAAGAGGCGCGGCACCGCGCGCCGCGTGCCCTGCTCGTCCTTGGCGCGCAGATCTTTGGCAAGCTCGAAGAAGCCATCGGCCAAGCGCGCCGGGTCGGCGCCGAGATCGATCATCGACTCGAGCTTGGCGGCGGCTTCCTCGTCGTCGGGGTTCTGGCCGAGCGCCTCGAACATCTCAGGCAGGCGTTCGTCGGCAATGAAGCTCGGCGGGCGCTGCGAGGCGTGCCACAGCTTGCGCAGCCCCTCGAGGAGCTCGGTGCCGTTGCGCGGGCGTTGCTCGGGTGCCTTCTCCAGCAGCGTGCGCACCAACGTTTCCACGGCCGGCGACGCGCCGTTGCCCGGCGCCACGAACGACAGCGCCTCGGCCGATTCGATCAAATGGCCGAGCGCCACGTCCGCCGCGCTCTTGCCCGTGAACGGCGGCTTGCCCGACACTAGCTCGTAGAACATCACGCCAAAGGCGTAGATGTCGCTGCTGGGCGTCGGGGCCTTTCCGCGCAGCATTTCAGGCGCCAAATAGGCTACCCAGCGCTGTTCGCCTGGATCGGAGAGCGGCGGTCGCGCCAGACCCGCGCCAGCATCTACCAAGCGCACCTTCGGGGTGGCCTGCGTGTTGTCGGTCACGATCACGTTCCCGGGATGGAGCGCGCCGTGCGCTCGGCCTTCGGCGTGCAGCGTGGCGAGCGGCTCCGCGATGGCCCACAACAGCGGCAAGACCGCGTTCAGGTGCTTGCCGCCATGCTTGGCGACAATTTGCGCGAGCGAGTCGCCGGCGGCAAAGTCGTGCGCGATCACCTGCAGACTCTGGCCGGCAAAGTCGATGCTAGAGGATTGGAGCGCGTCCGGTAGCCCGGCGTGCGCGATGTTGCCGCAAAGCCGCGCCTGCACGAGCGCTCGCTCGGCGTCGCGGCGACGTACGGTGCCGCGCAGCACGCGCAGCCGCACGTCGTCGCCGTCGCGCCGTGCTCGGTAGATGCGCGCGGTGGGCCCATTGCCCAGCTCTTCCAAGATCAGGTACTCGCCCAGCTCCACGCCGGGACCGAGCGCAGGCTCCAGCACCAAGCCGTCGCCGCGCAGCTTTTGCAGCGCTTCGGGCAGGCGTTTGCCGGTGGCTTCGATGGCGTCCAAGAGCGCCGGAACCGCTTCCAGCTTGAGGCACCTCAGCACCAAGGCTCGCGCAAACGACGCCTTGGCCGCCGTGCCGCCCACGGCCTCGGGGTCGAGCCCCAAGGATGCGCGGCTGAGCTCGGTGAGCTCGTTGAGGGTGAGAAGTTGTTCGAGCTCCGCAGCCAGCGACTCCGTGATCATGGGGCCAGTCAGGAGTAACAAAAGGGGAAGGCCGGAGCCAGCAGCCCCAGCGGAATCCGGCGCTCGAGGGCAGGGGGGCAGCCACGAGGCGCGGCCCATTCGAGGCTTGCAGGAAGATTCTGTCTGTGCGCCAACGGTGCTGCGCATCCGTCAGACAGCGTGTTACCCTGCGGGACGATGCCGCGACTCTCTTTTGCTTCGGTTGGGCTGGTCTTGAGCGTGAGTGGTTTGGGGCTCGCGGGCTGCGACGAGGGAGCGAGCAGCAACTTGGGTCCGGCCGCCGGTGCGCCGAGCGCGGGTTCGTCGAGCGGCGGTTCGGCGAGCGCGGGGGCATCGGGTGCGAGCAGCGCCGGCACGTCGAGCGGCGGCGTTGGCGTCGCGGGCTCGGCTTCCAGTGCGGGTTCGGCTGGAACCGGTACCGGTGGCGCCGGCGCTGCCGGAAGCGCTGGCTCTGCGGGCGCCGCAGGCTCGGGAGCGGGAGGGGGCGCTGCGGGCTCCGGCGGCTGTGCAGGCGCCCTGTTCTGCGACGACTTCGAGTCGTACACCGGCACGCCGGGTGCGCCTTGGGCGGTGACCAAGAACGCGCAAGGCAATGTCGTCATCGACGGCGCGCAGCACAAGAGCGGCACCAAAGCCGTCAAGTTCACGACCACTGGCGCTGCTACCTACCAGCAAGCGTTCATCAGCCTGGCCAAGCCGTTCCCGGTCGCGAACAACGCCTTCTACGGTCGCATGATGATCTACGCCACCAAGGCCGCCAACGACGGCGTGCACTGGACCATGATCCAAGGCGAAGGCTCGGTGACCACGCCTGCCATCGAGCGCGCCGTCGTTCGCTACGGCGGCCAGCAGCAGCAAAGGCTCATGGCAAATTACGACAGCAACCCGGTCAAGAGCGACTGCTGGAAGCACTCCGCAACCAAAATGCCCGAAGGCAAATGGGCCTGCATGGAGTGGTACTTCGAAGGTGCCACCAACACCCAGAAATTCTGGCTCGACGGCAAGGCCGTCGACGACCTTACCGTGGTCGAAAAAGGCGAAGGCTGCCTCGCCCACGACACCGAAGACAAATGGCTCTTTCCCCAGTTCAAGAAGGTCTCCGTCGGCTGGGAAAGCTACCAAACTGACGACGCCCGCGAAGTCTGGATCGACGATGTCGCCATCGGCACGACTCAGATTGGGTGTCCGCAGTAGCGGACCAGGCGCGACGGCGGCCGGGTTCACCGGTTCACCTCAAGCGCCGGTTGCCTTTCTGACTAACATTCAATCGCTGAAGCTCAGCCAGGGCTTCGCGTGAGAACGGCTTGGAGTTGATGGAGAAGGACAGCGCTTGGTCGTGAGCGCAGACGCGGAGTCGCGGTACCTTAATTTCGCGGCCAAGGGTGATGACAGGTTCCCAAACGTGCACGATTGTTTTGATGTCGCTGAGCGCAATGCTCCGTGAGTGGAAAAAGCCGTTGCGATAATGCAACATGCCGCCCCCAATCCGTATGCGGTGGCCCGAAATCCAGAGCACGGCTGCGAAGGCGGAGGCGAACGTAATCGTCGCACCTTTCCACGCCCCGACCCCCGGCCGACTCCAAGCGAGGAAGACATAGAGACTGCCCAAGACGATCCAAGCGCCGCAGAAGACGAGGTAGCTCCCTACGGTGGGGCGCAGCGTGCGTGGCGACACTTCTTGCAGGACCATCGCTCACTCAGAATAGCGTCCGAACAGCGTGGAGCCCAGAGCACCAGCAGCGGCCCCTTGCCCAAAGGCGTACTGGTAGTACGCGCCCGCCGCCATCTTGCCGGCAGTTCCCCACCTCATGCTTTGCACGGCGCCGCTCTGCGCTTTTGTAACCATTTGCTTAAAGATGCTTAGTGCGCTGCCTCGACCTGAATTAATGCCTGCGATTCGAGGCCGGCCCGGAATTCTTAACCAGATTCGGGTAGCCTTTGGTGAAGCTGCTTACGGTCCCATCCAACGCGATGCGGCGAATCGCGTTGTTTCCCCAATCTGCAACGAAGATCGTCCCGTCAGGATGGATCGCAACGCCTGCGGGGTCGTTGAATTGTGCCGTGGCGGCTGGTCCGTCAGTGTTTCCTGAAACCAGCGAGCCGGCTAGCGTTATGACGCCACCGTTGGGAGGCGCATCGTTGACCGCTTGCACGGCTTCGCCAACGCGTTCCTCAGGTTGCTGTCCATCGCGTGAACTACACGAACCCAGTACAAGGAGGATGGCTACGGATAGACCACCTGCGATCCATCCGAGGACCCGACAACGACTCTTAGCCACCACCTGAGGCCCCGATTTCCCCGCGTCACGTCGACCAGCTGCGAACATGCCGCGCCCCTACCGCATTCGCACCATGCAAAGCAATAGGATGATTTCGCGCAGCCAAGCAAATGAGGGAACTTTTCGTCGCTGCTTATGGTCGCCCGTCGCGTCGCTCCTGCTTTCGAACCCTCCATGTGGACGGCTCGGTCGGCCTTCGGAGGAGTTGCGCGCCACGTGCAAGCTGTGGCGAGATTTTGTCCGTCCGTCCGTCCGTTCGCGCTCCGGCAAGCCGCCGGACCATCCCCTAGCCCTGCAACTCCGCCTGTAGCGCCTTCAACCGCTCCAAAATGCTCGGCCTGCAGTTGCGCGTGACGGCTTTGTCGACCAGCGCACGCGCCTCCGCGTGTTGGTCCCGCGCAATGAGCAGCTGAGCCAGCACGGCTTCGGCCATGGCGCGGTCGTTGTCGGTGCGGAGTTGGTGGGTGAGCGCTGCTTGCAGGTGCTGCTCGGCGCGTTGGTTTTGGGCGGTGGACGTGCAAACCAATCCGGACGCTAGCTCGTAGTAGGCGCGCTGCTCAGAGCCGAGCGCTTCGGGGTTCTTGACCTTGGCTAGCAGCTTGGCGGCGGCATCCATGCGGCCGTGCGCGACCTCGCGGAAGGCGAGCCACACGGTGCCGTAGCGAAAGTAGCCGTAGGCAAGGAGCGCCGACCCCGCCAAAGGCACGACGCCCGCGTAGTCATTGCGGATGAGCAGCAGGTAGGCGCCCAACACGAAAGCCGCGATGGACAGCAACAGGCGCTGCCGAGGGGTGAACATGGCTCAGCCTAGCCCGTGTTGGCGCCGACTACAGCTTGGGAAAATCGCTGCGCTCGATCCACATGGGCTCGTCACTGTGGAGCAAGAAGTGTGAGGCGCCGGGGACGATGAAGCCGCCCACGTAGCCCTCCGCGTCGCTGGTCCATGCGTAGGGCACCGACAGCATCTCGGCGTCGGTGCGGTAGCCGCAAACGCGGAAGTCGCTGTTCACCTCTTGTGAGCGCGCTAGGTACAGGTTGCCGTCGCTGTCGGCGCCGCCCACGTCTGCTTGGT
>DATAKF010000153.1:0-10403 GCA_036261775.1 Polyangiaceae bacterium
TCAAAACAGGCAGAGGGCCGGCTGTTGGAGGTTCAAATCCTCTCACCCCGACCCACTTTCTTCACGGTGTCGCCCAATGCGGCCGGCACCCAAATCAAAACAGGCAGAGGGCCGGCTGTTGGAGGTTCAAATCCTCTCACCCCGACCAGAAAACCAGACCGCTTGGGCACACAGAGTGCCCAGCGGCGTCTGTTCCGACCCAATTCTCCCGCGACGTCACGTTACTGAACGCGGTGATGCGGTTGTTGCGAGTTCTCATCCAAGCTGCCGGCTTCGCTCTGCTCGTCGGCTGCGCCCCACCTCCGCGCCCGGCGCCGGATCTTCGTCCGCAGCAGGCCGCCTTTCGCGCCCGATTCCTGCGCGAGCTTGATTCCATGGAGCTCGAGCGCTTGTACAAGCTCGACCCCTACCAAGAGTGCCCGGAGGGCGCGATCACGTTCTACAGTGTCTGTGTCACGGGCGAGCGCGAGCCCGCTGCCGAAGATCGCCACGCCGGTCGAGCGCATCGCGGCCTCCGCAACTTGATGGAAGCCACGACCACCGGCGGCATGTCGTGCTTCGACGCGATCCACGGCGCCACGTTTCGGGGCGCGCACGGGAGCTTCGATGTGCTCGTTTCCTTGGGTTGCGGCAACTATCGAATCTACGGCCAGAGCCGCGACGAGGTCGTCGGTGATTCGTTCGAAGGCGCCGAGGCCAGGCCATGGTTCGCCGCCTTCGAAGCCGCGGGACTGCTGAAATCCGTGCCCAAACCACCCCAGTAATCCGCGTCGGCCCGCGGGCTGCTACACCGCTTACACTGCTGCACAGCGTCAAACACCGCGGTTGATCAGCGCTGGATTCGGATCTACGAGTCCGGCCGTGAAGATCGATTTCACTGGTAAGCGAGTTTTGGTGGCGGGCGTCGCGGATGACGTCGGTTTTGGCTTTGCCATCGCGAAGCAGTTCGCGGAGGCGGGCGCCAAGGTGTGCATCGCAGGCTGGCCGCCCGCGCTGGGCATTTTCGAGACCGTGCTCCGCCGCGGCAAGCTCGACGAGTCGCGCAAGATGCCTGACGGCTCGCTGCTCGAGTTCGAGCGCGTCTACCCGCTCGACGCCTCGTTCGACACACTGGACCAAGCGCCAGAGTCGATCCGCACCAACAAGCGCTACTCGGAGCGCGGGGACTTCTCGATCCAGGGCCTCGTCGATCGCATGGTGGCCGACTTTGGGCCCAAGCCGGTCGACGTCGTCATTCACTCGCTCGCCAACGGCCCCGAGGTCGCCAAGCCCTTGCTCGACACCACCCGCGAGGGTTACTTGGCAGCGCTCAGCGCCAGCTCGTACTCGTTCGTGTCGATGGTGCGCCGCTTCGCTCCGCTCATGAATCCGGGCGGCAGCTTCCTCAGCCTCACCTACTTGGCCAGCCAGCGCGTGATCCCGCGCTACGGCGGCGGCATGTCGTCGGCCAAGGCAGCGCTCGAAGCCGACACGCGCTACCTGGCGTTCGAGGCCGGTCGCCGCTTCGGTGTGCGCGTCAACACCATCTCGGCGGGTCCGTACGCCTCGCGCGCCGCCAACGTCACGGGTGCCATCTCCGCTATCGTGAAATTTTACGAAGCCAACGCGCCGACACCGGCCATGCTAACGCCCGAAAACGTCGCGCATTCGACGGTATTTCTGTCGAGCCCGTTCGCGAGCGCCATCACCGGCACGACCCTTTACGTCGACAACGGCTTCCACGCGATGGGCAAAGCCCTGGGCGACGGCGACCTCGACTGGGTCTTGAAGGCTGGCGACGTCCCGCGCGAGGGCTGATAGTGTCCCGGGCGCATGAGCGTCGCACGTAATCGTTGGGTCGTGTTGAGCCTGGTTTCGCTGTGCGCGGCCCTGTCCGCGGCTTGCGAAGATCCGCCCAAGCCCGAGGCCAAGCCGGCCGAGTCGGCCGAAGCCAAAGCGGCGCCGCCCAAGGCAGCCGAGCCGCCGCCTGCCGCGACCACGCCGCCCCCTGCTGCCAAAAAGCCGAAGAAGCAGCTGGCCGACTGCCCCAAGGGCCCGAACGTCACGTTCGAGCAAAAGGGCATCGAAGACGAAGTGCGCCGCAAGCTGCCGAAGCCGACCGGTGACATCACGGTCGCCGACTTGAAGAAGCTCAAGAGCTTCAACATGTCGCAGGTCAAGGGCATCGAGGAGCTGGACGTCTGCATCTTCACCCACATGACCGGCTTGAAAGAGCTGTTCTTGGGCGAAGGTGGCTTCGACGACCTCTCGCCGATTGCTAGCGCCACCAACCTCGAGTCGCTGCGCGCCTCCATCAATCAGGTGAGCGATCTCAAGCCGCTCAGCAAGCTGAAGAAGCTGGATCGGCTGGATTTGGGGCGCACGCAGGTCAAAGACATCGCGCCGCTCGCTGAGCTGACGGCCCTGACCGAGCTTCAGCTGGACGGCACGCAAGTCGAAGACTTGTCGCCGCTCGCCAAGCTCACGCTGCTCGAAACGCTCAGTGTGAAGGGCACCAAGGTGAAAGACCTCTCGCCGCTCGACGGGCTCAAAAAGCTGAAGAGCGTGGACGGCCGCGACACACCCGCCGACGAAGACCCCATGAACTTTGCCAAGCTGCGCGGGCGTGGCGTGAAAATCGTCAACCAGTAAGCGTCCTTCGTGCGTTACGCGCTCCTCGTCTCCCCTTCGGCCAATCGGGTCTACGCGCAATCGGCGGCTGCGCTCGCGGTCGCCGAGCTCCAAGTCGTGAGCGAGCAGGTGCTGGACGGCGCGTTCCGCGACGTTCAGCAGCAAACGCTCGGCTCCGTCGAATACGTCACCTTCTCGGGCCCGCCGCTCGATGACCTTGCGCGGGGCTGGCTCTCCAACCTGGCGGCGACGTTCGCGTTGTTTGGGCTCGACGACGCCGGCAGGCTCGAGCCGCTCGATTTGCAGCGCTGGGATCAGCTGGATTCGGATCTGATCACGATCCAAAAGTATCCAGGCAAGACCAACGAAGCCTTCACCAAGCTGCTCTTCAACGTCACCTTGGCAAGCAGCGCCTTCGCGCGCGAGCGACGCGCGCTGAGCGTGCTGGATCCGCTCTGCGGTCGCGGCACCACCTTGAATCAGGCGCTGACCCACGGCCATCACGCTACCGGCGTGGAGGTCGACAAGAAGGATTTCGAAGCGTACGCGCTGTTCATTCAACGCTGGGTGAAGGACAAGCGCCTGAAGCACGAGGCCGTGCAAGGCCACGTCAAAGGTCATCCCAAGCTAGACTTGGCGTTCGGCGTCACCAAGGAACGTTACAAGGCCGGCGACACCTTGCGTGTCACCTACGTGAGCGCCGACACCCACGCCATCGCGGAAGTGTTCCAACAACGGACGTTCGATTTGATCGTGACCGACGCGCCCTACGGCGTGCAGCACGGCGCGCACGGCTCCGAGTCGACCGCCAGGAAGCCGCTCGAGCTGCTCACGTCGGCGCTGCCCGTCTGGCGCGCGGCGCTACGGCCAGGCGGTGCGATTGGCATCGCCTGGAACAACCTGGTTTTGCGCCGAGAGAAGCTGGGCCAGCTTCTGGCCGAGAACGGCCTCGAAGTGCGCACCAGCCTCGCCTACGACGGCTTCGAGCACCGCGTCGATCACGCAATTCAGCGCGACCTGATCGTCGGCCGCGCGCCGTAACGGCTCGAGAATCAACAGGAAGGCGGGAAGGCGGCTTCGGATTCATCGCATCTCGGTGGGGCTGCCGAAATGCAGTCTGAATCACAGAAGCTTTCGTGGCGGTCGCGGGCCGTTGCGGGTGAGGCGAGTCGCAGGGCCCCTTGCTCAGTGTCGAACGAAGTCGTATTTGCGACACCCTTTCCTCAATCATTTCAAAGGCCGCATTGGGCGCCCTGACGCTGTCCAAATTGCGACTGAGTCACGTGCCCATGCGTGGACTAGTAGCAGCTTTGACAGCGTCATGCCACGGCGTGGAGCCCTCGAACTCCTTCACAATTTCCAGTCGCAAACGCGACTAAGGGGCTCGGCGCGAAGAGGCTTCTGCGACGATCGGGGTTGGCCCGCCAAAGCAGGGTCCAATTTTCGTTCGGTCCCCCGAACGAAAATTGCGCTTCCTGCTCGCCCTTCCCGCCTTCCTGTTGATTCGCTCTCGAGCGTCACATCACCGTGACGGATTTGGCCAGGTTGCGCGGCTTATCGATGTTGTAACCCTTGGCCAGTGCCACGTGGTACGCGTACAGCTGTAGCGGCACGGCGTTCAGCATCGGAGAGACCGCGGGGTGGTGCGGCGGCAGCGGGATCACGTGATCCACGATGCTCTTCGTCTCCGCGTCGTCGGCCGCCGCGATGGCCATGATGAAAGCGCCGCGCGCCTTGAGCTCGCGCAGGTTGCCTAGCATGCGCTCGCGCGTCTCGTCGGGCGGCACCAGCGCCCACACCGGGCTGCCCGGCTCGATCAGCGCCAATGGTCCGTGCTTCATCGCGGCGCCCGACAGGCCTTCTGCCGGCAAATACGCGATCTCTTTCAGCTTGAGCGCGCCCTCGCCAGCCACCGGCACGTTGACGCCGCGGCCCACGAACAGCGTGAATTTGGCGTCGCAGAAGCGCTCGGCCAGCTTCTTACACGCCGGAGCATGCTCCAGCATCAAGCGCAGCTGCGCCGAGACGCTTTCGAGCCCCGTCACCCAAGCGCGGCCGTCGCCCGCGGCCATATCGCGCATGCGCGCAAAACGCAGCGCCAAAAGCTCCGTCGCGAGCACCTGCGCCGTGAACGCCTTGGTCGAGCAGACGCTGATCTCCGGACCGGCATGCACGTAAACGCCTAGCTCCGTCTCGCGCGACAGCGAGCTGCCGACCACGTTGGTGATGCCAGCGATCAGCCCGCCGCGCAGCTTGATCTCGCGCAGCGCCGCCAGCGTGTCCGCGGTCTCACCGCTCTGCGAGATGCCGACATACAACGTGTGGCGATCGACGATCGGGTTCCGCACGGCCAGCTCGGCGGCGTCTTCGGCCGAGGCCGGCAAACGCGCGTAGCGGCTCATCAGGTAGGCGCCGACCTGCGCGCTGTACAGGCTGGTTCCGCAGGCGAAAAACACCACCTGGCGGATGTCGAACAGACGCTGCTCGTGCTGCTGCAAGCCGCCGAGGCGCGACGAGCCGACCACAGGATCCAGGCGACCGCGCATGGAGCGATCGAGCGCTGCCGGTTGCTCGTGGATCTCTTTCAGCATGAAGTGCGGAAAATCGCCCAGGTCCGCGTCGTCGGCCTGGTGCAAGATCTTCTCGATGCGCTTCTCGCGGGTGCGCTGCTCGAGGTCCACGGTCTTGATGCCGGTGGCGGTGATCTCCGCGACCTCACCTTCATCGAGCACCACCATGCGATCGGTGTAGGGGCGCAGCGCCAACGCGTCGGAGGCCACGAACGAGCCACCCTCCCCCAAGCCGATCACGACCGGGCTGCCGATGCGGGCTACCACAAGCCGCTCCGGATCCTTCTTGTCGACCGCGACCATGCCGGCGGTACCCTCGACGCGCTTCATCGCGTTAACGACGGCGTCGCGCAGCGAAAGGCCGCTATCGACGCCGCGGCCGATCAGCTCGGCCAGCACCTCGGTGTCGGTCTCGGAGCGAAATTTGGCACCGGCCGCCACCAGCTCGGCTCGCAAGGCTTCGACGTTGTCGATGATGCCGTTGTGCACGATGGCGATGCGGTCGCGCAGATCGACGTGCGGGTGACAGTTGGCTTCGGTAACGCCGCCGTGCGTCGCCCAGCGCGTGTGCCCGATGCCGACCTTGCCGGGTAGCCCGGCCGGGTGCGCGTCTTGAAGCGCCGCCAAGTGCCCCACGCGGCGCCCGAGGTGCAGCCCCTTGTCGGAGACGGTCACGACGCCGGCAGAGTCGTAGCCGCGATACTCGAGCCGTCGCAGCCCACTGACGACGATATCCCAAGCTGCCTCACGACCGACGTAACCCATGATGCCGCACATGTTCGTCTCCTCTTGGCGACTAAGCGCCGACCGCTATCCATAGATGCGCCGACGGATCTGCCGCGCGCTGAGCTCCGGTGCCTTGAAGCGCAACGCCCGGAGCTCTTGGGCGATGCGCTCGAAAATCTCGTTGTTGTTCTCGCCCTGCGCCTGCAGCTCGCCGTGCCGGCGCGCGATGAACTCGTCTACTTCCAGGCCGAGCGAGTCGAGCACCTCGTCCACGACCCGGCTCGCCTGCGCGCCGCTCAGCCCCAGAACGCTCTGGAGCCGCTGCCGGACGTCGCTGACCGAGATGCTCACCCGGTGGAAGGTGCCAGCCTCGGGAGGAGCCGTCCAATTTTCTGCCCGGAATCGGGCAAAGAGGCTTTATTGAAGCTTATTGAAGCTTGGGGGCCGAGGAGTTGGGGGTTAGGGGGTAGTCGGCGGAGGGGAATCAGGGGGGTTAGGGGCGTCGCTCCTCCCTCCCGCCGCGCGGATCCGTCCGCCCGCCCGGATCCGTTCGCCCGCCCGGATCCGTCCGCCCGCCCGGATCCGTCGGGCCCCGCGCCAGCGAAACCCCGTACGTCTCCGTCGGTGCCCGCGTCAGCGCCCTCGATCCCTAGCCCCTCCGCCGACTACCCCCTAGCCCCTCACTCCTAACCCCTCAAGACTTAGGGAGATGTAACCCGCACTCGCGCTTCGTCGAATCCTCCCACCACCACCGTCCCGCCCGCTCGTGCTCCCCTGGACGGGGCTGACGGGTGCACGGCTCGCAGCCGATGGAGATGAAGCCTTGGTCGTGAAGCTGATTGTACGGAACCTGCTCGTCGCGCAGGTAGGTCCACACGTCCGACAGGCTCTGCTCGGCCAGCGGATTCACTTTGAGGATGCGGCCGCTCTTGCCCTGGTTGGTGTCCAGCTGCACGAGCGGCACGTCGGCGCGCGTGGGGCTTTGGTCACGGCGCTGGCCGGTGATCCACGCGGCGTAGCGCGTCAGGACCTTGCGCAGCGGGCCAACCTTGCGCACGCCGCAGCACTCGCTGTGCCCATCGTCGTAAAAGCTGAAGAAGCCTTTGCGGCGCACCAGGTCTTCGACCGCGACGGTGTCGGGCGCGGTCACGCTGATCTCGACGCCGTAGTGCTTTCGTACCCGGTCGATGAAGCGGTACGTCTCGGCGTGCAGGCGCCCGGTGTCGAGCGAGAAGACCGAGAACGGGTGGCCGGATTTGGCCGCCAGATCGATGAGCATCACGTCTTCGGCGCCGCTGAACGAGATGGCGGCGTCGGCGCCGTAGCGCTTGAGGATGCGCTCCATCACCTCGGCTGGCGACTTGCCGGCTAGCTCGGTTCCCAGCTCGAGCGCGCCCTGCTCGTCGATGGTGACGGCCAGTGGCTCGGCCGCAGCGCCAGGAGTGCTCAGGCGTTCCTTGATGAAGCCCAGCGCGCTCGTGTAGACCTGCTCTGCACCGCCATCCGTAACGATGAAGAAGGGCGCGAGCTTGACCCCCTTGGCCTCGGCCAGCTGCATGCCGGCTGAGCTGGGGTCGCTCTCGTCGGCCCACACGACCTCGTCGATGCGCTCCCACAAACCGCGGCGCTTCAGCAGCTCCTCGGCCTGGACGCATTTCTCGCAAGGCTGGCCGTTGGCGAGCCGCTTTTTGACCATCGTGACGTGCATGACGGGCGGAGAGTATGGGGCCGGCGACCCATCAAGCAACCCCCTCAGGCTTTGGGCGGAGCGAGCACCGGCACGACCTCGGCGGGCGGCATGGTCTTCGACACGCCTCGGGGCACGTCGGCCCAGACGTTCAACTTGCGTAGCTCTTCCCAAACTTGGGCCGGTGACGTGAAGCGGTACTGCTCGTTCCGTCGCAAGAGCACGCTCGCGATGTTGCCGATGGGCGTGCCAAGCGCTTCGGCTTTGAGGCGCGGCACGCCTTCTTTGATCTGCTCGAGCATAGCCTCGTAACCCTGAGCGGTATCGAGGGGATACTCGCCAGTGTGCATCTCGTACATCAGCAAGCCGAGCTGATACAGATCGCTTTGCTTGGTCGTGTAACCGCCCGCCACGAGCTCGGGCGCCATGATGCGGTGTTGCACGAGCTGTGGTCGCACAGCGCGTTGACCTGACAGCTCTTGTGCGATGCCGAGGTCACTCAGCTTGAGCGTAAGCTCGTCCCCCTGCTGCACCAGGATGTTCCCGGCGTGTAAATCGTTGTGGATGATCTCGCTATCGGACAGGTACTGCAGCGCGAACAAGATCTGCCGCGACATGTCGACCACGAGCCGATCCGTGAAAGGCCGACCCAGCATGTCCGACAAGCTGTGGTCGCAGCGCTCGAGCACCAGGTAGAACAGCCCCTGCGCCTCGAAGTAGTCGAACACGTAGACCACGTTGGGGTGGCGCAGCCGATACAGGCGTTCGGCTTCCTTCTGCCACTCGGCGCGAACCTCCGTGTAGGGGCGCTCGCCCGGGCGGAACATCTTCAGGGCAAAGGGCTGGTCGAAGGGGCCGAGGCAGTCGAACACCGCCCCGAACGACCCCTCACCCATCAAATCCCCCAAAAGGTAGCTAGCCCCGCGCGGTGAATGGACGGCCCCACCCGGCGCCGGAAATACCGGCAATTGTCCCGTCGTCCAACGACTCATCGTGAGACATCCTACCCCGACGCGCCCCAGGGCGCGTCCGAGACTTACGCAAGGACTTGCTCAGGACTTGCAACCGAGCGTCCGTCCGGCTACATCCCCGCGCCGTTCATGTCTAACCGATCTCTCTGGAATGTCCGCAGGCGTCACGAGTGGCTGACCACCCCCCTCAAGGGCAAGCACCTGAAGGCGCGCAAGCGCGCCCGTATCGGCCTGCAAGAAGCCATCGACCGCAAGGCGGCCCCCGCGGCTGCTGCGCCGGCCGAGACGCCCGCCGCCGAGTGAGCTGAAGCCGAGCTCGCTGCGCGACCGTGAGCCGAAGCCGAGCTCGCCGGCGCGACGCGAGCTGCCGCTAACTTGGCCGGCAGCCACCGGACCAGTTATCGAAACGAGCATGCGTGTCTCCACGCGTGCTCGTTGCATTTTGTTTTGCGTTGCCTGCTTGGCGAACGGTTGCGTGGCTCCGGGTGAGCAGGTCGAGGACGACCAGAACCCGCACGAGCCCGGCGACGCGCTCGGCTCGTTTGCCGTGACCGGCAAGCTGGGCGATGACAGCTGCGGCGCTGAAAACATGAACGCTCCACAGACCTGGAACTTCCAGGTCAAGCTGTCGCGCGAAGGCAGCACGCTGTACTGGCTGAATGGTCGCGAGGCGATCGTCGGTGACATCGACAAGAGCGGTCGCTTTTCGTTCGAGACGCACCTGGATCTTCCGCTCGCCGAGAAGCGCGGCGCTGCCAAGGGTTGTACGATCGTGCGTCGCGACCTCGCGAGCGGGTCGCTGTCGAGCGCGTCGAGCGTGCTCAGCGGCAAGCTCACGTATGCGTACGACGCGACCAGCGAGTCCGAGTGCGCCGAGTTCGTCACCGGCACGAACGGCGCCCCCCTGGCCCTGCCCTGCAAGATGACCTACGCGCTCAGCGGCGCTCTCATGGAGTGACGCGCGCGCTCCCCAAACGCGGCGCGCCTACCACCAAACGGTTTCGCCGTTGCGGCGAAACCGTTAACGAAGGCGAACGAGAGCGAACGCGACGCCGCCCCTAAACACCTACAATTTCTAACGAATTTGCTTCGAGGGGTCTGGCGATCGCTGTAGGGCCGTGCTATGTCTGAACCAACGTGCAGGCTGGAGACTTCTCCCGGAATCCTCCGGCGGGGGCCTACCCTCGCACCTGCACCCTAGGCCGAGACCAATGGTCTCCTTTCGGAAGCGCCCCAATATGCCGAACGTGGCGATAGAGTCGGAAAGGGCTCTCGTTCCACGACCTCGGCTAGGGCGTGCGGCTGCTGCCGCAGGAGGAAGTGCGTAATGAACAGTACTTGTGCCCCTAAACCGGAGGTGGACCCTCGGACTTAGCCGGGACGTTTCATTCGGCCAGCGAGCCATCTTAGCTCCTGTCCGCGTGGATCCGGCTGAGCGGTAGGCGGGTACCTGCGCGTTGATCGCGCGGCACACCCACTTACCAGAGCCCGAAAGTTCCTCCGGGAACGGGTGTCGGTTTGGACCGGCTCCTGGGGCTAGCTGGAAAGGGCCGGGCGGTTCCAAAATGCCGCCCGGCTCTTTTTTCTTTTGTAGGCACCAGCGCCGGGCTACTTACCCGTCCCGATGACGCTTGCCGCGCTGCTTGCCGACGCCCTTGCTCCCTCCGACGACAAGGGCCCGTGGCTGTTCTGGCTGATCTCCGGAAAGAACGACTTCTGGCAGATGAAGCCGCTCCAGAAGGAAAACTGGGAGATGTTCCTGCGAGGAACACGCGTGGCCCTCACGATGATCGGCGCCGCGCTGATCATGTACAAGGCGCGCGCCTACAAGCTAGGCCA
>DATAKF010000167.1:0-44877 GCA_036261775.1 Polyangiaceae bacterium
GGCGGCGATGGCGACGACGATCTCTTCGGCGACGATGGCGACGACACCATCGATGGCGGAGTCGGAAATGATGCCATCAGTGGGGGAGGGCTGCACGACATCTGCATTGGCGGCGGCGGCACCAATACGTTCAATACCTGCGAGGAGCAGCGGTAAGCCATGTCGCAAGGCGGACCGGGCGCTTGGTGGAAAGTGGTCTCTCTGCTCGTCGTTGCAGCGGCGAGCGCGGGTGCCCTCGTGGTCTTTCGAGGTTGCGCATCGACCGCGGATTCAAACCCTCAGACGCCGGTCGTTTCGGCCCCGAGCGCGCGAGGGTGGTTCGAAGTCCCAAACTTTCGCGACCCTGAGCAAGAGAAGCGCTATTTGGCGGCATTGGTCGAGGGCGACCGAAGGTCACTCGAGCTGCTGGATCGGGCGCTGAGCGAGGCGAGAGCGGTGCCCCGGAGCGATGAGGCGTACGTTGCCGAGCTAGAGCGCGAGCGCGCGACCCGGACCGCGCGTTTGGAGGCCGTGGAGACAGCGCGGGCGAAGCTGGGTCCCTGATCGGCGTTCAGGGGCCAAGGTCTGTTCAGATGCGCCTCTCTGTGCTGATTCCGGCCTGGAACGAGCAAGCAACCATCGTCGAGTTGCTGGAGCGAGTCCTCCGCGAGGATCTGTCCGAGCTGGGGGTCCTCGTCGAGGTAATTGTCTGCGACGACGGTTCCTCCGACGAGACAGCCCAGCTGGCGCGCGAGGTTCAGTCACGACACGGTCGATTGGTCTTGGTGGGGCACCAGCGCAACCGCGGCAAAGGCGCAGCCGTGCGCACGGCACTCGAGCATGCCACGGGCGATTTCGTGCTCATTCAGGACGCCGATCTCGAGTGCAGCACCTCCGAGTACGCGGCGCTCATGACTGCCGCGCTACGCGGCGCGGAGGTGGTGTACGGCAGCCGGTTCTTGCTGGGGCGCTACCCGAGTGGCATGCGGCTCAGTCACTACCTGGGCAACCGCCTGCTCACCGCCGTGGCCAACACGCTCTTTGATCTTCGTCTCACCGACCAGGCCACTTGCCTCAAGCTGTTTCGCACGGGGCTACTGCGCTCGTTGGAGCTCACGGCGGAGCGTTTCGAGTTTTGTCCCGAGGTGAACGCAAAGCTCGGCCTACGCGGCGTCGCCATCGAGGAGCTTCCGGTCCAGTACCAAGCGCGCAGCAAGGCGCAGGGCAAGAAGGTGAGCTTCGTCGACGCGGTCGAAGCGCTGTGGACGATGGCGCGCCTCTACGGCGAATCCCGGTGGCCGCGTCGGCGCGCGCCGTCCGCCGCGAGCCTAGGGTTTAGGGTGGAGGCTCGAGGATCATTGAGACGCCGGAGGATCGCCGGGTAGCGCTTTTCGCGGCTGTTTGTGGCGCCAAGCCGTCCAGTCGCCGCGCGTGGCGGGGGCTACCGCGTCGTCGCAGGGCGGCGGCGCGGCAAAGCCGAGGCGCTGGCCCGGCCCGGAGGGCGCCAGCGAAATCTGCTCGTACTCGTCGAGCGCGACGGCGTTGCTGAGGCCTGGCGCGGTGCCCGAAGGCCAGGCGTAGGCAATGAAGCGACGCTCGGCCAGCTCTTCGTCGATGGCGTCGGCGGGCTGCGCCGTGAAGCCCCCTCCCGCTTTCGGCAAGCAGATGATCAGGAGGTAGCCCCCGATCTCGGTGGCCGGGCCAATGCTGGTGTCGACCTGCTTCGGGTAGCTCTCGAGCAGCGGCACGGGCAGCCGATTGCCGCGGCGTAGACCCAGCTCGCCCGTGAGCTCGCCGAGCAGCGCGGCCGAGCCGATGCGGTCTTGGTCCGGATCGTGCGCGGCGATGCGTCGGGCGGTGTCTTCGGCGAACAAGATTTCGCGCAAGCGTGAGATGACGCGCTGCTCGGTGAAGCGGTTGCCGCCCTGCACGATGCCGGGGATGGCTTCGAGCACCAAGAAGCGCACCAGACCGAGCAGCGACAGCACCGCAGCTCCGAGCAGCAGCCAGCGCTCGCGCTTCAGCTCGGCGCGCGGCACGTTGGGCAGCGACGCCCAGCAGATGAACGTGCCGACGGCCGCGAACAAGCCGAGCTTGGTGAAGTAGACCGAGACGAGCGCCGCCACAGCGGCCAAGACCGTGCGTACGAGCAGAGGGCGAGGCAAAAGACTCTATTTCCGCGGGGGTTTGGAGGACATGCGCGCGCCTTCGAGCGTCTCGCTCAGCACGCCGTCTCCACCTAGCGAATAGTCGATCAGCGGTCGAGTCGTCGGGTCGGGTTTTTGCTTGAGCGGGCGCAGGCTGGGCATTCCGGGCGGCATGCTGGCCGCCGAAATGACGGGCGGGCGCGCGGCGGGGGCCTTGGCCGGCTCGGGCTCCGGAGCGGGCGGCACTGGCGTCCAGCCGGAAGGTGGCGGACCAAAGCTCGGCGGTGGCGGCGGCTCGGACGGCTTGGGGCCGCCGACGCCGGGCCGCGTGCTCTCGCGCGGGAACGCCTCGGCCGTGGGCGCGCTGGACGGCGTGCTGCCGCCTGCGGGCGCGGGGGAGCTGGCAGGCGCACTCGTGCTGACGGCCCGCGGTGGCGGTGTGAGCTGACGCGGCGTGTAGACGGCGCTCGCCAGCTCGGCCGGTGGCGGAGTCAGGCGGGGCTTCAGGCTGGGCAGGCGGGGCGAGGAGCTGCGCGCGTGCAGCGTCGAGTCCAGCTCACTGTCGTCCAGCTGCAGCGCCTTGGGTGGCCGAAAGCTCGGCGGGCGGCTACTCACCACGGGAGGCGGCGGCGTCGTGCTCATGCTGCGGTGCGTGCCCAGGCGGGCGCGCAGCTGCGAAGCTTCGGCGCGCAGCTCGTCGCGCTCGCGCTCACGTTTCTCGGCGCGGGCCTGCGCTTCGTCGCGCTGCGCCTGCAGCTTGCTCGACGCTTCGCGCGCCCTCTGGCATTCGTTCTCGGCGGCCACGCGCGCCGACTCGGCTTGCACCAATTTTTGCGCGAGGTCGCCCACTTCGGGGCTCATGCGGCGCGTGTCGTCTTGGCTATCACGCGCTGCGAGCGCTTCTTCGTGCTCCTCCAAGAGCGCGGCCAGAAAGTCGTCGTGCTGCTCGGTCAAGAACTCGCGCTCGCGCTGGGCGGCGCTCTGGACGGCCGCCAGCTCTTGCTCGAGCAGGGCGTTCTTGTGTCGTAAGGCCAGCTGCTGCTCGTTGGCCGAGCCCAACATGGCGCGTAGCGTGGTCAGCTCGTACACCAGCTGCTCGTTGGCCTGCTTGGCGCCCGAAAGCCCGCCGGAAAGCTCGGCCACGATCTTCGAAAGCTCGCTGAGGCTCGAACCGGCGCGCGAGCCGGCGTCGACGGCGGCACGAAAGTGTTGGTCGCTGCTGTTCTCGAGCGACGGTATCGGCGTCACCTGCCGAAGCATCTCCTCGAAGCTCGGCGCCGGCGGCGCAATCGTGACCGACTCGTGCGGGTCTTCTTCGCGCGACGAAGCCGGCTGACTGTGCGATTCCGGGGGGATGGTCACTCCCATGGGGGCGCCGGGCAAGGCGCGGAGCAGACGAGCTCGCGGGCCTTCTGCCATAGCCTTCGAGGGTACCCTGGCCCCGAGAACTGCGGAAGCAGTGCGGCACGGGGCACCGAAACCGCGTAAAATCAACGGCGTCTTGGCAAGCTTACCTTCGACTACAGTGGCCGCACGGCTCGAGGCCTCGAGCGTGGAGGCACCCGCAACGGAACCGAGCGTCGTGGAGCAGGTCACGCGGAGGACACGCGAAACGGCGCGCGACTTTGCGCGAGCGCCGCTGTCGCGGAAGATCGCGGCCCTGCGCGAGGTGCAGTCGCGCCTGCACGCGCGCGGTCACGGGCTGGCGCGGCTCGGCGCATCCGCCAAGGGCATCGCAGGGCGTCCGGGCGGCTTTGGCGAAGAGCTGCTGGCCGGCGCCCTGATCATCCAGCGCTACGTGCGGCTCTTGGCCGAATCGCTGGAGCAGATCCGCGAGCGCGGCGCGCCACTGATTGGCGATGAGCGGGTGCGCCGGCTCGAGAGCGGCGAGGTGTCGGTGCAGGTCATGCCTCACTCGCTGCCCGACCGCGCGTTGTTCATGCCCTACACGATTGACGTGCGCCTGGCCGCCACGGTCGACGCGGCCGACGTGCGCAGCGCGCAAGCCGGCTTTTATCAAGCGGCGGGCGCCGCCGACTACGCCGCGCCCGAAGGCTCGCTTTCGGCCGTGCTGGGCGCCGGCAACGTCGCCAGCATTCCAGCGCTCGATCTCTTGCACGAGTGCTTCGTGGCAGGCCGCGCCTGCGTCTTGAAGATGAGCCCGGTGAACGCCTACCTGGGACCGGTCTTCGAGCACGTCTTTGCGCCGATCAGCGAGCTGGGCGGTCTCGCCATCGTTTATGGTGGCGCTGAGGTGGGGCGCGCGCTGCTCGGTAGTCCGCACGTTTCGCACGTTCACATGACCGGCGCCATCGAGACGCACGACGCCATCGTTTGGGGGCCGCCCGGAGCCGAGCGAGCCGAGCGTCGGCGCTTGAACACGCCGCTCTTGCAAAAGAGCATCACCAGTGAGCTGGGTAACATCAGCCCCGTGGTGGTGACGCCGGGTCCGTACAGCGAGCGCGAGCTTTCGGACGTAGCCGAGAGCATTGCGGGCATGCTCTTCAACAACGCGTCCTTCAACTGCAACGGCGCCAAGCTGCTGGTCGTGCCCAAGCATCTGGCGGAAGCCGTCACGTCGCGCTTGGAGGCGCTGTTCAGCGCGCAGCCGCCGCGCGCCGCCTACTATCCCGGCGCCGTGGCGCGCTACGCGGCTTTGACCGCCAAGGGCAAGCCGGGGCGTGTGTGGTCAGCACCGGCCGGAGAGGGCCAGCTGCCGTGGACTCTGCTCACGGGGCTCACGCCAGGCTGCGGCGCCGAGTCGTTTCAGCTGGAGCCGTTCTGCCCGCTGCTCAGCGTGGTCGAGCTGGACGAAGCCGAACCGGAGGCGTTTTTGGCTCGATCGGTGCGGTTTTTGAACGATGAGGTTTGGGGCACCTTGAGCGCCATGCTCTTCGTACCGAGCGCGCTCGAGGGTGACCCGAGCGTCGAAGGCGCCGTGAATCGCGCGGTCGACGAGCTGCGCTACGGCACGGTCGCCGTCAACTACTGGCCCGCCATTGGCTACGGAACCGGCACGCCGCCGTGGGGCGGCCACCCGAGCTCGACCTTGCAAGACGCGCAGAGCGGCATCGGCTTCGTGCACAACGCGCTCATGCTCGAGCACGTTCAAAAGGTCGTGCTGCGCGGACCCTTGCGCAGCTTTCCCAAGCAGTTTTACTACCCTAGCCACCGCTTCCTCGAGCCGCTGGCGCGGGGCCTGTTCGACTTCGAGTCGACGGGCAACGTGCTGCCGCTCTTGCGGACTGGGCTGTACGGCGTGCGCGGTTAGGGCTCAGCTCTCAAGGCGCGCAGGCTTGCTCGAACAGCCCGCGGCTCGGCCTGGGCACGCACTTGTTGGCTTCGCAGGCGAAGGCCGGGTGGCACGGGTTGCCATCCGGCGCGCACGGATCACCGGAAAAACCTGGCTTGCCGCAGATATGCGCCGTGCAATCCAGCTCCGGCATGTTGGCCGGGCACAGGCACGTGAGGCCGGTCTTGCATTCCAGGTCGTATTCGCAGGGGCTGCCCAGGTCTCGATTGGCTTCGCACTTGGCGTCAGCGCCGCAATGCGAACCCGGAGCGCAATCGATGTCGATGACGTAGTCAGCGAGGGGTAGGAGGCAATCTTCGCCAAGCTGCGCGTAGGCGCCGCAAGTGCCGGGCGCTGGCGGTGCCGTGACGCGGCAGGCGCCCCCTGCGCAGTGGCGGAAAGGCGTCGCCGTTTCCTCCACACAGGGCTGACCCATGGCGGCCGGCGCGTGACACACGAGCCCAGCGTTGTCGCAGAAGAGGCCCGGCTTGCAATCTCTGCTGGACGTGCAGCTGGCGCCGCTTTCACCCAAGGGCTCGCAGACCCCGGCTTTGCAGAAGCCGTCTTGGCAAACCGTGCGCTGCCCGCACGGCTGTCCTGGCGCGGCCGGGGCACTTCCAGGGTTTGGCGTGCACTTGCCAGCGACGCAGCTCAGGCCGGAGTCGCAGTCCAGGCCGTCGGGTGAGCACGCTTCACCTTCACTGGCGACGTCCACGCACATGCCGCACTGGTCGAGCTGGGCGCTACACGCAAGCGAAGCGCACTGCGAGGCGTAGGTGCACGCTTCTCCAGCCTGACGCGTTCCGGGCGTCGTGCAGGGGAGGCGCTTGCGCGTGAGTGCTTCAGAGCACGACAGCGCGGCGTACTCGAGCGCACAGGCTTTGAGTCCGGCTACCGTGCGGGTCGAGCCAGGCGAAAAGTAGACGTCCGGACAGTCGTTGAGGGCGTAGTCGCAAGTGCTCGGAGAAAGCCCCTGGCAGTCCACGAGCCGGCCGCACACTGCGCGGGCGTACGCGATGCAAGCCTCAGCCGGTGTGTCTCCGACCGTCGAAGCGTTCGAGCCTCCAGCGCCGTCGCCACCGCTTCCGCCCGTGCTCTGCCCCGCCGCCGCGCTGCCGCCTACGCTGCCGCCAGAGCCCCCATTGGCTGAGCCACTCGTGCTCGAGCTTCCAGCGCTACTGTCGGGGCCGCTGCCGCCCGCCGGGATGCCGTTGCTGGTGCTCGACCCGCACCCCCAGGCCAGCGCGCCCGCCACCATCAAGGCAAAGTTTGACCGATACATCGACCCTCGAACGGGTTGGATGTCCGCTCGTCGACTATTCTTTGAAAGGCATCACGACGCCTTCGCGGGGCTAGCGCAGCTGCCAGCTGCGCAGCGCCTCTTCGAAGGTGATCAGGTGGAGCTGCACGACACGCGGGATGGAGCCGTCGCTCTCGATTTGGTAGCCCCCGGCCAGGTTCCAGGCGATAGGGATCGAGAGATCGCGCGCGATGGTCAACAAGGTGCGGTCGCGCGTGCGCATCTGCTCGGTGCTGAGCAGGCCGCCGAGCGGATCGTCGATGTGCGCGTCGGCGCCAGCTTGATACAAGATCAGCTGTGGCCGGAACGCCTCGAAGCGCGCTCGCAGCCCGGCCACCGCCATCAGGTAGCTTTCCGCTTGGCTCGGACTGCGGAACGTCTCACCGAAGCTGACATGCAGCACGCGGTCAGCCAGCGCCTGCGCGTCGATGATAGCCTGAGTACCGTTGCCGTAGTGGTAGTCGCAGTCGATGATGGCCACGCGCTCGCAGCGCCGCTCGGCCAGTAGCTGCGCGACCGTCACCATCAAGCCATTGAACGTGCAAAAGCCGCGCACCACCCGCGGGCCGGCGTGATGAAACCCCGAGGTGAGCGAGGCGCTGATGCCCTCCTGCAGCGCGACCACCGCCGAGCCGTAGCAAGCGCCGCAGGTGTACAGCACCGAACGCGCCACCGAGCTGGAGAGCGAACCGAAGCCGTTCGGGCGGCGTAAGAGCAACACGTCGTCGACGAACGACGGGTCGTGGACCCGGCACACGTCGCTGATGGCAGACGGCTCGGGGGCGACCATTTCGACAGGCCAACCCGTCGCCAGCAACGCCTCGGCCACGATCTTGGGCTTGCGATCGCTCGGCGACATTTGTGTCATCGCCTCCGACACCATGTCATCCGAGTAGAAGACCTTGAGCGAGCGGAGCGGCGGACGCGAGCCAGAAATCAAGAGCTGCTCCTCCGAAGTTGCTCCTCTGCCACGCGCAGCAGCTGCTCGATCGTGGCTTCGCCGGGCGCGAACAGCCCGGCGTCGACCTGCGATTGAAAATGCGTGGTGAACGCTCGCCGTCGGTTTTGTGGCGACACGGCCAGCGTCGTGAGGCGCAAGAAGCGGAACCCGCTACAGCGCCGAATCGGGATCACGCTGCCGGGCAGCTTGGCGTTTGGCCCGAGCTCGAGCCCCTCGTCGCGCGCGACGCCGAGCAAGCAGCCAGCCGGCAAGCGCACCCCGTTGAGCATCACCTCGGTGACGCTGATGCACGAATGGTTGTCGCCCAGGTTCAGCTTCTCGAGCAGCAGCGGCTGCCCGCCGTCCGAAACGAGCACGTTGATCCGCCCGCGCCGGCGCACGAAGCCATCGCTCACCTCGAGAAAGTACTTCTCGGCCAGCGGACAGGTGCCCACCTTCAGCTCGCCGAAGAACGGCGGTAGCTCCGCCACGCCCGCTCGCGCGGTGGTCGGCAGCACCAGGTCGGCGATCAGTGACGCAAGCAGCCGACTCTCTTCGCGCTCGAGGCCGGCGGGCAGCTCGTCTAGCACTGCTTGGAGCTCGGTCTCGGCGCGCGAAAGTGCCGGAAATAGCTGCCTTGTCGTGTCTTGGACGTCGCGAACGCGGTTGACCAACACCGCCAAGTGGCGACTGGCCTGCGTGAACCCGCAGCCACGCCGCTCGGTTCGGTGCGAGTAGTGCTCTCCCAACATCTCGAGCAAAGTCGAGTTGAGGTGTAGACCCCGTGCCGCTAGGACCGATGAAAGCTCGTGCGGCTCGAGGGAGCTATCAAGGCCGAACGGCGCCGCTGGCTCCAACGTCAAGCCTCAAAGCACCAAGCCCTTCTCGATGGATGCGAGCTGGTGGCGCGCCATGGCCAGGTTGCCTCGTTGCTTGTCGAGCACGAGATAGATGAAGAGGGCGTCGTTGCTCGCGAGTGGGCGGATCAGGTGGTACTGACCGTGCAGCGTGATCAGAATGTCTTCGATATTGTCCTTCAAGTTGAGGGCACGCATGGTCTTCCGCTTCGCGCGCACCACCTCGGTGTTCCCCGCCGACGCTACCTCGAGATTGAGGGGACAGTTGGCGCTGTCCGAGCCGAGCATCATGCCGCTATTGCTATCCACGACACACGTGCCCAAGGCACCGTCGACCTGCATGATCTTAGCGAGCGAATCCTTGATGTTTGCCACGGTCGTTCTCCCTTCCAAACGAGCTGTCACCAGCGAGCCTAGCGGCGAATTCGGCCACTTTCCGGGTGACGCACCGCGGTTGTTGCAACCCCCGCGCCACGGACGCCGCAGCCAAAAAGGCCAGATAAATGCGATGTCCGCGACTGATTTGGCCACCTGGCGGCGGCTAGCCGCCGTGGCAGATGGCCGATTTGGCCAGTGGCCGCGTACCTGCACCTCGGCCGTGGTCGCTATGGCTTGAAAGGCGTCACCGCGCCCTACTCTGCCTCGAAGCGCTCAAGCGGTCGGTGCGGCTTGCTCGCGCGCCACGCGCCCCCTGCTGAACACTTCCATGAACGTATCAACCTGGGTCGCGATGACGGCTTCTGACACGTGCAGTGTCGAGTTGTCCTCGGCACCGTACATTGGTCCTGTGTAGGCGCCGAGCCAGCGAATGACCTCGAACGAAGGCCAATAGTACAGGTTCTCTGGGCGCTTTCGTAGCAGTTCGTCGACCGCAACGCGCAACACGGATTTCGACACGCAGTCGGCGACGACGGCCGAAGGATATTCGAACGTCGCTGTGAGCGGTACTGGCGACAGCGTGAGCACGAGCGTCGCCGCTGGAGCCAGCTTGCGAAGCAATGCGACGATCTGCTCGAGGTTGGCCACGTTTTCGGCCACGCTCGTAGTGCGGAACTCACAGCGCCCCAGCAGCGCTCGCGTGCTGATGGAAGAGGACTTGGGTACGACGAGCTCGCCGGTCTCCCGATCGAAGAAGCAAGGCGCAACACCGACGGTCATGATGATGATATCGCTCTCTGCAATCGTGGCGCGGTGCTCCAGAGGGTCACCCGAAAAGTTCGGATCGCCTGCGTGAAACTCCGCGATGGCTCGGGTGACCGCGTTGTCGGTGCCGTTGACCACCCACTCCAAGTACTGACGGTTCGCAAAGGTGCTGTTGATGAATTCACCGAACGTCGTATTCTTGGCTGCGATGCCCGCTTCGCGCAGCGCGCGCGCGACGTTGCCAGCGAAGCATGAGCCGAACGTCGTCACGCGAGAATTCGCAGCGAGGGCCGCCGGATAGTCTTCGCAGGCGACGTGCTCCAGAATGGCGCGGCGCACGTCGCTTACCTGCGCGATCCGGTGGGGAAAGCGCACGATGCGCGGCCTGTCGCGCGCGACCGCGCGAACGCGATTGAGATCCGCTAGGTCGGCTTTGGCGGCACCGTGCTGAGGGTCGATCTCGAGTACACGAGCCAACTGTTCGCTCGCCTCATCCAAACGATCGGCCTGAAATAGCGCTTTGGCTAGCTCGTGATGTGCCTTCGCCATGTTCGGATCCAGTTCGGCGGCGCGGCGAAAGTGCGGCTCGCTCTCCACGTGCCGCCCCTGGACGCAGTGGACGATGCCCAAATGGAAGTGAGCCTGGGCAAGGGTTGGGTCTAGCGCGAGCGAACGTTCGAACCAACGCTGCGCTAGCGCCGCCTGTGAAGATTGTTGATGATCGACGCGCATGGCCAACGTGCCGAGCTTGAAGCAGGTGCGTGCGTCCGGCGTGACGTGTTCGGTCACCGTCAACAGAGTTGCGTAGGCCGTGCGAAAGGCGCCCATGCGCTCGTCACATTCGGCGTCGAGTCGCAGGGCGTCCAGGTCTCCCGGAGCCTCCGTAAGGGCCAGCGTCAGCGTCTGCTTTGCATGTTCGAAAGCGCGAGCGCGCACCTGTTCACGAGCTTCGGCGAGGAGTGACATGTTTGGGGACCTTTCGGTTACGACGGTGTTCTCGAGGTGAAGCGCACGTCGAAGTCGACGCGCCTGTCGTGGCCAGCGGGCAGACGCTGCGTGCGGTGGAGCGTGAAGGAGTCGAACAATAGGATGTCGCCCGCGCCGAGATCGGGCGCCGCAACGGCCCATTCCGGAATCAGTTCATCGTAGGCGCTGGCGGGGTAAAGCTGGTAGTCGGACCGGTCCTGGCCGCCATACAGGCACACAGGGAAGAACGAACGCAGGCGTTGTGGGACGACCTCGAGCCCCGGCGCTGTCACGCCGCAGGGCGTCAGCGCCGTCCAAAGGGCCATGGTGGGAACTTCCCAGTAGCCCGTGCGTGCGTCTTGATGAAATGGCAATACGCGGCGCTGCCCGGCCTGTTTGAGCCTTGCGTAGCCCAGGCTCGGGTCACTCGTCATGTCGCCCCCGAGGCGCTCTTTCACTTCGGCGAGGATCCCCGTCAAGGCGTGGACGCGCTCCCAGATCGCTGCGGTGTCAATGATTCCCTCGAGGCCCCAATGCCAAGCCCCGACGGGTTCCTTGTAGATCTCGGCGAAGCGGGCCTTCAAGCGAGCGCTAGCGCCCGGGTCTGCCAAGAAATGCAGGGGGACATTGACCTCGTCCTCTGCGTCTCTCGGAACGAATGGGTCGTAGGCGTGGGCTAGGTTGTGGTCCAGTCGTGCTACCAGCTCGTCGCAGTCTTGCTGCGAGTGCGCCCCACGTACGATGGCGACCCCATGGCGCTCCAGTAGCGTCGCTAGGCGTCCCGGCGAGTCTGCAGCGCTCAGCGTGTAGTCCTCTGGTCTGGGAACGACTTGAAGCTCTTCTCTCGTGGGGCCGCGCTGCTCGAGAAAGCAACGCACGAATGCCGTGAACAGGCGCGCATCGCGGCCGAGAGCCTCGTCCTTCACCGCGGCCCACAAGGGCAGCGCGTCGCCGGGTCTACCTAACTCGGCGAGCACGCTCCCGTGGTCCACCAGCAGTTTTGGATGTTCAGGCCAGTGCTCGCGGGCCGTTCGAAGCAGCGTTTCCGCCAGCCCAAACTGGTGGTGATAGCGCAGATGATCCGCCCAAACACCTGCGTCCCGCGGAGCTGTGCACAGCTTGCCCGCGTCCCGAACGAGCCGTGTCGCCTGCTCGGCGTCGCCAGCTCGCGCTGTGAGAAATCCGCGTATCAGTCGCGATGCTGCAAGCCCCGGCCCCAGGCCGTCGAGGCGCGCCAAGAGCGGCGACCAATCCTCCACGCGTTGCCATTCGTGCCGGCGTGCGTAGTCGAGAGTCGTGGCGACCATGATGCCCGCGAGTGCCGGCGCATCCTCGGCGGCGAACTCAGGTCGTCCCTCCAGCTCCGACACACATCGTTCCACGACATCGCTGCGTCGTCCGCGCGCTGCCAAGGTGACTACCTGGAGCCATTCCGCGTAGTCGGCCCCGCTGAGCTCAGCGGCGCGTCGTGCATGCGACGAAGCGCGGCCCCAGCGCCCGATCTGCATGTAGCGGTCGTGCAGCTGGCGATGAAGCGCCTCGGTCTCACCCAGTGCGAGCGCCGCACTCAGGGCCTCGATGGCTGCAAGCGGATTGTGACTTGCCGGGGTCGCGGCTATTGGAGTGCTGGGCGTTGCTCGAGTCGCGGCGCTCACCAGCCGAGTTTCTGACGCGCGTGACGGGGTACTCGAGGCAGTCGGGTGGGGCTTCGCCATCGGTGCTCTGGGTCGACAGTCTCTGGATGAGAACGCCCGACCACGAGCGAAGTTGAGGGCAGGGGTCCGATTTTGGCGCCCGCGTTCTTGCCGGAAACGCGGACATCGCGGCTCCGAGCGGGGCGAATTGCTCTCCGGTGGCCTAAAGCGCCCCGGTGACCGGCCGTTCAGGGCGAGGAGTCCCGCGGCTCCTCCAGCATCATGGTCACCCGCCCGCTTCGCGCCCAGCAATCACGCCGAACGTCATTGGACGTCGTTTGCCTAGTCGCGCTCGGGGTAGTCACAAGCTGCGGGACCCCGTTCAGCGCCGCCAGCCCTTGCCCCGACCAACGCGGCGATTGCGATGTCATCTCCGGCCGCGTGAACCAAGCCGGCACGGCCTCGAACGGCGGAGCGGCAGGTGAAGCGCCCGACGTGCTCAGCCCCGGCGGCTCGACCGGCGAAGGCGGAGCGCAGACGAGCATCACCTCTGCGGGCGAAGGCGGCGCCGATAGCGCGGCTGGCGGCGAGCCCGGAGACGAAGCCCTGCCCGTTTCGTGCAAGCAAGCGCTCGACCGCGACCCGACGCTGCCAGACGGCCACGTCACGATCGATCCGGACGGCTCGGGGCCACTGGCGCCCTTCGACGCCCGCTGCGACATGAGGTCCGACGGTGGCGGCTGGACTCAGATCGGCATCGGCGAGTACTGGCAAAAGAACGACCTCGCGCTCGAGGCAGACGCGGTGTTGCCTTGGGCCGAGGTCACGGCACTTTTGCGCTCCTCGGAGCACGTCTTTCGCGCCGGCGCTGGCGAGCAGCGCTTCTACCTGAAGGACGAGGGCGCGCTGATCGAAATGCTGAACGATCCAGCGGGCACCAATTCGACGCAGGCCTTCCTTTGGCGCAGCACGTCGAAGAGCGTGCAATGCGCGAAAAGCTACGCAGCGTTGACGACGAACACCATGCTCACGGTTTCGGCCAAAGAAGTGAGCTGCGACCCGCTCGCGTTCGGCCAGCACACGTGCGGCGTCGCAACCGGCTGGCTGCTGTTTCATCGCAACGACACGGCCAACCTAAACGGGAAGCACCCGTGCGCCTTCCCGATCGCGGCCGGCGCTACCTCAGCGTCCCCCACCTTGGGCGCTCTGCGCCCGCTGTGGCTGCGCTGACGGCAGCTGGGCCTAGCGCTTGAAAGGCGTCACTGCGCCTTTGCGCAACATCCCCGCAGCGGTCAGGCGCGCGCGCGTGTCGGCGCACAGGTCGTGCTCGGTATCGGTAGTCAAAACGCTGCCTTCGCCGTCGTGCATGATGCAGCCGGGGGTGGTGCAGTGTTCGAGCCCAAACGAATGCCCCAGCTCGTGCACGGCTGTTTTCGCGAAGCGCACGCGCGCATGCTCGGCGTTCTTGGCGCGCCGTCCGCAGCGGAACGACGACAGCACCGCCGAGCGCCCGTCGATGGTGGCCAGACCCAAGATGCCCCAGTCTTCGTACGGCGCCTTGGTGGTCGAGATGTCGACGGCGGTCAGGCCGAGCGTGACGCGCGCGTCTTTCTGGCCCCGTGACACCAAGTAGTCGAGCAGCTTCTCGGCGCGGTAGCGCTGCCGCTTCGGATAGAAGGCAGCCGTGGGCAGGGCGAGCGGCTCGGCGAGCGTGACCTTGACCGCGTAGAACGCCTCGATGGCGCTCGACACCGCTTCGACCTGCGCGCTGGGGATGCTGGGGCCCAGTGGCTGCAGGATGACCAAGGGCGGCTCGGTGGCCGCCCAGGCGCCGCCGGGTACCGCCAGGCTGGCGAGCGCCAGCGGCCATTTCAGCACTTCACGACGACTCGAAAGCATGGTCGTACGACCCGTTACCCCCATTACGGCTTGGGCAGACAGACTCTTCCCTCAGGCTTTTGGGCGGAACGTAAAAGTGTCGACCAACTCCGGTTTTGCGTCCTTGCCCAGCGGATCCGTCAAGCCGATGCAGTAGCCGTCGATGCCCTTGCCGTCGGCGCGCACGCGCAGACGCAGAAAGTGCTTGTAGCCGGGGTGGTCGAGCGCGGTGAACGCCTGAGTGTGCTCGATGCCGCGGCCGGTGAGCCACGCCAAGTAGAAGCCGAACACGTAGGTTGCAGCGAACACGGTGAGCACCAGCGTGGCGGTCGCGACCACGAACAAAGTGGGCACGAAATGCAGCCGCAAGAGCGCGTGCTTGACCAAGAACGACGCCAAAATCGGCAGCGAGGCCGTGAACGCCGCGGCCGTGAAAGCCGGCGGCAACACCTTGCGCCAGCGCCGCCGCACTCCACCGATCAGCGCGTAGATGATTGTGATCAGGATCGTCATGGCGACGGGCGCCGCGAAAATGACGCCCAGGCGATCGTACAGCCGCACCCCCACCGACATGGCCGGCGCGAACAGCGCAGCAAATACCAAATGCGGCAAGAAGCCCGAGCGGCCTTGCGCGATCTTCCACGGCACGCCGCCCAGCAAGGCGCGCGACTGCTCGCTGCTGGGCCAGCGCCGTTCGGCTTTGCGCCGGCCGCCCACGACCGGCGCGGGGTGCAAGAAGGCACCGCCGCCACCCGCGATGACGTGCAGCATGCCGTCAGTGTGGCTGCGCTCGTAGTGGTGCACGTCGCCCGACAGCACGAAGTGCGAGCGGGCATGAAAGTCGAAGCCCAGGGTCTGGATCATGTCGGTGCCGGTGCGGCTCGGGCCACCGAAGCGAAACAGCGGATCGGGGAGCAGCACCCAGGGGCTGACCTCGGGGTGCTCGCGCGCCCACTCCAAAAAGTAGTGTTTTTGCCGCGAATCGATGCTCTTTAGCTGCCGATCGATGCCGTACAGGTGAATGCCGGGGCTGAGCGGCAGCACGAAGTAGCTGGCGTTTTGCACGGGCACGTAGCCGCTGAGCACCAGGGCCTTGGGCTTTTCGACTTTGCCGCCCAGCACGAACTCGCGCGCCCACTCGGCGTAGTACTCGAGCATGGGCTTGGACACGCCCAGCATGCTGGGGCGAGGGTCTTCCTCATCGTCGAAGCGGCGACGGAACATGCGGCCGAAGCCGTCGAGCCCGTCGTACCAGTCGTGGTTGCCCGGAATGCCGAGCAGCACGCGTTGCTCGCCGTCGCGCCCATCCAGGGCTTCGTTGAACGGCACCAGCACGCGGTTGGTGATCTCTTGCGCGGTCGCGACTGGGTAGGCGGTGTCGCCGCCGAACAGCAAGATCTCGCCGCGCGGCGCGATCAGGAATTCGCCTGGGCGCTCGGGGTCCGGCACCTCGTAGCGCTCCACCACCAAGCGCGCCACGGCGCGGCTCACGGAGACGTCGTCGCCCGTGTCCGACACGTAGTCGATCCACAGGTCACGCCCCAGCGCCTCGACCACGTTCGGCTTGGTTTCGTCACCGCCGAGCACGCGCGCCACTCGGGCTGTCAGCTCTTCCGGCACGTCCGGGGTCATCCAGTCGCGCGAGTCGATGTCCTCGGTCGCGATGGCGGCCGACACGAAGTGGCGCAGGTGACCCCAAAACGAGCTGACCCCGAACCAAACCACCCCGCGGGGGCTGACCCGGCCCCGCGTGAAGCGCCGCCGGGCCTTGGTCGGGCTCGGCTCGGGGCGGAAGGCCGAAGCGGGCGGCGAGGGGGGCTGGTTCAACGCCCCATACTGGTCATGACCTCCCACAGGGCCGCAAGTCTACGGCGAATTTGCGTTCTGTGGAGGCCGTACTACTAACGGCGCCGCATGGCCGTTTTGACCGATGACGTTCGTATCGACACCCTGAAGCCGCTCCTGCCGCCGGCCATCTTGATGGAGGAGATCCCGCTCGGGGAGGCAGCGTCGCGCGCCGTGGCCGAGTCACGCTCCGAGGTAGCCAACGTCATCGACGGCAAGGACGACCGCTTGGTCGTGGTGGTCGGGCCCTGCTCGATCCACGACCCCGAGGCCGGGCTCGAGTACGCGCGTCGCCTGAAGCCGGTCATGGAGCGGCTGCGGGCGGACTTGAAGATCGTGATGCGCACCTACTTCGAGAAGCCGCGCACCACGGTGGGGTGGAAGGGCCTGATCAACGACCCCAAGCTGGACGGTAGCTTTGCCATCAACCAGGGGCTGCGCGTCGCTCGCACCTTCCTGCGCGACGTCGTCGAGCTCGGCTTGCCGACCGCGCTAGAATTCTTGGATCCGATCACTCCGCAGTTCATGGCAGATCTGGTGACGTGGGGCGCGATTGGCGCGCGCACGACCGAGAGCCAGGTGCACCGTGAGCTGGCGTCGGGCTTGTCGATGCCGGTCGGCTTCAAGAACGGCACCGGCGGCACCGTGCAAATCGCGGCCGACGCCGTGCGCTCCGCCGCCGAGCCACATCACTTTTTGTCGGTGACCAAACAGGGGCTAGCGGCAATCGTCGCGACGCGCGGCAACCCGCATTGCCACGTGATCTTGCGCGGCGGCTCCAACGGCCCCAACTACGGCGAAGAAGCCGTGGCCGCGGCGGTCGCGCTTTTGGCCAAAAACAAGCTGCCTGGCAAGCTGATGATCGACACCAGCCACGCCAACAGCGGCAAAGATCCGTCCAAGCAGCCCCAGGTGGCGACCGAGATCGCGCGGCAAGTCGCCGGTGGCAGCCGCTCGATCTTCGGCGTCATGATCGAGAGCTTTCTGGTCGCCGGTCGCCAAGAGATCGGCGAGCGCTCGCAAATGACCTTCGGCCAGAGCGTCACGGACGGTTGCTTGGCTTGGGACACCACCGTGCCGCTGCTCGAAGAGCTGGCCGAGGGCGTGCGCAAGCGCCGCGCGCGAGGCTGAGCGCCAGGCGGGGGCGGTCTCAGTCGCAGGCCGTGGTAAGCAGCCACGCTTCGAGCGTTGGCAGGCGCGAAGCGACGAGCGCGGCATAGTCGCGCTCATGCTCGACTCTAGCTGCCGCCAGTGCGTCCTGTTCGCGCGCGGAGAGAGCGCCGAGGCGCTGGCGTTGGAGCAGCTGCATGGCCGGTGCATCCGGCACCGCGATGCCGCCAGCGGGGCTGCGCATGCTGAGCTGCTCGACGACCTTTTGGTAGAGCATGCCTTCGCTGGTGAAGACGCTGAGCGGGCCGCGCTGGAGCCCGTCGTGACATTGTGTACAGCCCAAGTCGGCGCCGAGGGGCGGGCCGTAGTTGGCGGCCTCGACGCTGCCGTGCCAGTCCGGCAAGCCATAGCTCGCAAGCCGTTGGTTCAAGCTGCTCAAGCGGTCCGCGGAGCTGGTATTGGCGCTAGGAAACGGCAGCAGTTGGCGGGCTCCGCTGCCGTGGCAGGCGTAGCACTTGCCGGGGTTGTGCTCGGGTAGGTCGACGCGCCAAACGCCGTCCAGCTGCGCGAGGACGTAGTCGCGGAAGTGCAGGCGCGGTCTCTCTAGCGATAACCCCGATGAGTTCTTTTTTTGAATGGCGAGGAACGACAAGATCGAGCCTTCGGCGATCGATGCGGCCTTGGGGTCGACGCCCAGCAGCAGCCACTGTTCGTAGCGATCCTCCGGATCGACGACGTGGATGAAGGTGCGCACACCGCCCAGGCAAGAGTCATGCGTCAACCAAGGCCAGCCGGCATCGTCAGCGGCCTCCTCCAGGCGAGCTCGCAGCGGCAGCGCATCGAGCAACGCGGCTGGCGGGGTCATCATGCCCTTGGGGCTCTCCGCCGCGACTTGTGCTGAAAAATAGGCCGAGTTCGCTTGTTCGAAGCCGTAGCTTTGGTCGTCGTGCTGCCTGAGCCAAGCGGGTGCAAAGCGCCGCAATCGCGCGGTGCACGCGTCCAGATCCGGGTTGTCTTGCAGGTCGGCTTGGCACAGCTCGAGGGTGCCGAGCACATCGCTGCGTACGTGCTCTGCGAATTCGCCGACGGCTGCCTGACAATCGTTCAGGTCACTGCAGGTTCTGACCCAGTTGGCGTCGCGCGCGGCTCGCTCGTTGAACCGTTGCCAGGCGGCGCGTGTTCGGAGCGGGCAAGCCTCGCTAGGGAGGTAGGGGGGCTTGGGCGTTGGTGGATGGTCGTGGTCGCCGCAGCTGCTCAGCAGCAGCATGAGCCAAGCCAAGCTCGCCGCGCGCCTCATCGCCCGGGCCTGCGCCGCATCAACATGGCGTGTCCCCGCGCAGCCAGTAGCTCGAAGCGACCCCGCGTGCTGTCGCGTAGGGGAGGCCGACACCGCACGTCGAGCACGAGAAATTCGGCTTTCAGCGCCGCCTCCTCCAAGGGAAGCTCGGCGCCTTTGGCAGCTCCGCCGTGGGCAGCGCCGCTGAGCGCGGGCAGATCGTAGAGGCCTGGCGGTGGGGTGCCGACGTCGCAAGGGTAGTAGGCAACCTTGGCCGGTGGCGTTTCGGCAGGTGGTGTTGCGGGTAGCTCCGACAGCGAAAAGCCACCGTAGACGCCGATACGGCGCGTGTGGTGCACCGCGAAGTCGAAGAACGACAGACCGGCAGCCACGCTGTCAGTCCCGTGATCGAGGTTGGTCGCCCAGAGCAGGTGCGTGACGCCTTGCTCGCGCAGCTTCCGCCAGATCTCGGCAGGCGACGCCGTGTGGTCTTCGCCCCAGTAAAGCGCACCCTGGTAACCAGGAGCATCCAGCGTGGTGGCTCGATCGAGCCCGAAGTGGATCATTTCTTCGTGCACCAGCACCTTGGCGGAAGGCGGTAGCGCTTTGCCCATGGCTTCCCAGTCTGGATAAGCGACCAGCGCTTCTTGGGGGCGATAGCGTCGACCGAGCAGATCGATGACGACCTTCTGGATCGCGGCGCCAGCGGCTTGGTGCGCGGGAATGAACGGAACGTCGGCGCCCCACGCTACCTGCGCGGCGACGAGTGCGGCAGTCAGGCCCCGCACCCAGCGACCCTGACGCCACAGTAGCGTCAAGACCGCCGCGGTGCCGGCCGCCATCCACGGCAGCAGCGCTTGTAGATAGCGGTCCACCGCGTGTAGCCAAAACCAAGCGCATAAGCCTAGGTACGTTCCAGCAAAGACCCAGTCGAGGCGTCGCCTGCGGGCTAGCAGCAGGAGCAGCGGCGTGCACAGCGTAAACAGCGAACCGAAGACCGGAACGTCTCGGTGATATTGGGGGTAGTCGTGGGGGGAGAAGGAGAACGTGACGAGCGTGCGCAACATCTCGCCGAGGCCTGCCCAGCCCAAGGGTGGCCGATTCAGGCTGAACCAGGCGGTGAAGGGCGCCTCGGCGCTGGGCGTCCACGGCTGCGACGGAAGCCAGTGGCGGAGCAGCGGAAACAGCGGGTCCCCGTAGAACACCAGGTTCTTGAGCCAATGCGGCGCCGTGAAGAGCACCACGGAGCTAGCGGCCCACAGACTCAGCGCAGCGGGTGCGCGCGCGCTGGGGCGCCGCAAGTCCAACGCGGTGCGGGTCGCCACGATGGCGAGCGGCAGCGGGACCAGGCTGACGGCCGTGTACTTGGTGTCGAGGGCTCCGGCGATCACCGCGCCAAGCAGCAGCGCGAGCGAGCGACTCGGGGCTTCCCAGTAGCGGAGCGACAGCAGCGCGATCGGTGCTGCCCAAAGCGCCGCGAAATGGTCGGCGCCGAGCACGAGACCAGAATCGTAACAAAAGATGCCTGGAAACAAGAAGATGGCGCACCACGCGGCTGGACTGCGCTCGCCGAGCACGCGCCGCGCCAGCGCAGCCACGCCAACCAGCGTGAACAAGAAGACCACCAGCTCGATGTGGGCGGCGGTTTCGACGCGGTCAAAGAGCGTGCCTGGCGCAGCGAGCGCCCACGCGTAGATCAAGCTGGCGAGTTGGGGTAGCGCTCCAATCACCCAGCCCTCTTGAAACGGCGCAATGCGGCCTTCGGCCACGTAGTGCTGAGCAATCGAAAGGTGGTACCAGCGCGCGTCATAGCTGGCGTTCTGTGGCGTCAGGATCGGGAACCAAACCAGCGCCAGCCCGAGCGCGCCGAAGCCCACTAGCAGTGCGCCGCTGGCCGAAAGCCTAAACTGGCAGCGGGCGTGCGCGAGGTGTCGTCGCAAGCGGCGCCAGGTTCGCGCGCCGTGTGCGGCCCCGAGCAGTAGCAGCAGCGCCGGGGCGCCCACGAACAAGCTGAACCCGTACAGCCCGAGCAGCCCCAAGCCAAAGCTCGTCAGAAAGAACAGCAGCACGCCGAGCGCAAAAGCGATCGCTACGTGCTCTTCGACGGGCAGCGTGCGGTTCAGCACCCGAACGAGCAAGGCATGGCCCGCCGCGAGACAAGTTAGCCCGAAGAACGCTGCTAGTGCTCCGGCCCGCAGGTAGTGAAACAGCAACCAATGGCCTGGAGGATCGTGACGGGCGACTACCACCAAGAAGACCGCGATGGCGCCCGCCAGCGCCAACATCACAGGGGCACGGGGCCCAGCGGTCGGCCTAGTCGGAAGGCTGGGCACAGCTGACCGAGTAGCAGCAGGCTCGACCAATAGGGCCGGTCATCAGCGTTGGCCCCCCGTCGACGCTCAGCTTGCAGCCGAGATTTGGCGCGTTCAACCACTCCAGGAGCGAGTCATCAGGTGGCAGGCACGGGTCAGCTTCGTAGCCGGTGAGCTCGTAGCAGGCGCGGCTTTCGCTTGGCGGACTTCGGCGCATGGCTGCAGGCTCACCGCCCGCCGCCTGACCGGCTTCTCCAGCCAGTCCGTCGAGCGCGCCCCCCATGCCCCCGCTTGCTGCAGGCGTGCCGCCCGCGCTGACGCCACCAGTACCACCACAGGGCACACCGCAGGTGGGGCCGCAGCCGTTCAGGCAATTGCCGGTGTGGCCAGAGAAGCCGAAGCCGCCGAAGCCAGCGTTGCCGGCGTTGGCGCCTCCGTTGCCGGCGAGCGCGCCACCGGCCCCGGAGGTTGCGGTGCCTCCGTTGCCGCCTCGGCACATGAAGTCGGCACAGCCGCCGTGGCAAACGTTGAGGCAGTCGGCAGTGTGCCCGGCGAAGCCAAGGCCCGCAGAGCCGCCGTCACCGCCGCGGTCGCTGCTGCCCGAACAGTAGGTCAACGCCTGGAGCACGAAACCGACCCAGAGCAAGGTTACCCATGGTCGCTGCCTGGCTGAAGTCGCGCTTGCGTTCATGACGTTCCCTCGCGATGCGTACCCGCTGCCAAGGGGAGCATGCTTGCGGACGCGCTGCAAACCAAGACCTGCGCAGTCGGCGTTCTCGAGGACTCAGGGCACGGCGCAGCCAATGGCGCGCGCGTCGACTACCAAGCCGTCGGCTTGTAATCCTTGAGGAACTGGCCCCAAACGTGACGGCCGGTGTTGATGCCATCGAAGATGGGGTCGACGATGCGAGCTGCGCCGTCGACGATGTCGAGCGGCGGATGAAAGCCGCACTCGGCGGTCTTGCGCTCGGCAATATGCAGCGGATCTTCGTCAGTCACCCAGCCGGTGTCGACGCTGTTCATGAAGATGCCGTCCTTGGCGTAGTCGGGCGCTGAAGTGCGCGTCATCATGTTGAGCGCGGCTTTGGCCATGTTGGTGTGCGGGTGCTTGTCGGTCTTGAAACGGCGATAGAACTGGCCCTCCATCGCCGAGACGTTGACGATGTGCTTGTCGAAAGTACGCTCTTTGAGCATCAGCGCCTTCAGCCGGGCGTTCAGCAAGAAAGGCGCGATGGCGTTGACCAGCTGCACCTCGAGCAGCTCGACGGTGCCGACCTCGGCCAGCGGCAGCCGCCAGCTGTTGATGTCGCGCCGATCGACCTGCTGCAAGTCGGCGTCGAGCTTGCCGAGCGGAAACAGCTCCGCGCCGGTTTGGTGATCTTCGGCGGTCAAGGCCACCTGCGACAACGCCGAGGCAGCTTGTAGGCCAATGGCTTGGCGCCCACGGCCGTCGCCTTGGCCCAGCTGGCGAGCCGCGTCGGCGCGCATGGTCTCGTAGTCCGTCAAGAGCCGCGCGGCGGGCTCGGGCAGCCGATTGAGCGGCCCGAGCTCGCCTTCCATCAGGTGACCGTAGAAGCCGCTCGGGCGACGCACGGTTTGGCAGGCGTTGTGCAGCACGAAATCGAGCCGCGACTCGGTGCGGTTGATCACCTCGGCAAAGGCTTCGACGCTGGGCGTGTGCCGCAGATCGAGCCCGTAGATTTGCAGCCGGTCTTTGAAGTCTTCGAAGTCTTTCTCGCGTGAGTAGCGCAGCGCGGCGTCGCGCGGGAAACGCGTGCTGACGATCACGCGGGCGCCCGCGCGCAGCAGCAAAATGGCCGCCTGGTAGCCGATCTTGACGCGCGCTCCGCTGATGAGCGCCACCCTGCCGCGCAGGTCGGCCGTTTGCGAGCGCTTGGCGAAGTTGAAGTCACCGCACTCGTTGCACATCTGATCGTAAAATGTGTGCATGCGCGTGCAGCGCACCTTGCAGACGTAGCAAGAGCGCGGCACGAGCAGATCGGGGAGCTCTTCGATCGCCGCCGAGGCTGCTGCTTCAGCGGCCGCGGCGGGCTCGGCCGAGCTGGTGTCGCTGGCGCTGCCGAGCCGAAACTCGCCACCGCCGGCTTCGCTGAGCGCGGGGCGCTCGGGCGTGATGAACACCGGCTCGAGCCGCTTTTGCCGAATGCCGGCGCGCGCCAACACCGCCCTGTCGGCTTCGCGCACCTCGCGCTTGTCCTTGCGCCGCACCTCACGCGACAAGATACGTTGCTCGTTGCGCTCGGGGCGCGAGACGCGACCCGCCGCCGTCATCAGGCGGTTTCGCAGCTCCAAGTCCAGGTAGGCAAGCTCGGTGCGATCAGCCGTGATCGTTTCCAACACGCGGAGGCATTCTTGGATGGCTTCAGGAGTCAGGCGCATGGGGAGGGGCGGGGCTTTGCCCGGGGAAAACCGGGTGCTGGCGCGCGGGCCTGTAGCACGGGCGGGCACGTGATCGTAGGCTGAGGCCCATGAATCGCCCTTTGCTTGCTTGGTGTTGGTTGTGGGGCGCCCTGGCGCCCTTGCTCACGAGTGCCTGCTCGTTCCAGATGCAGGCACAATCCAGCGGTTCCGGCGCTGCCGCGCCCGCTGCCCCGGCGCCCAAGCCCGCCAAGGCGGAGGGTCACAAATCCCGCGGTAAAGGCGTCTCGATCAGCTTCCACGAGTCCGGCAAGGTGAGCGGGAAGGTCAGCGGCAAGATCGACTGGCAAGGGCGCAGCGGCAGCCTGTGTCGGGCGGTCACGCCCTTCAAGTTCGTCGGCATGGCCAAGCTCGCGGGCAGCGCGCAGGTCAGCCCGAGCGGCGCGACCGCTACCGGTCACGCGGAAGCTTCCGGCAAGACCTCGGGTGGCGTCTCGAGCGCGAGCTGCGAGCCGCCGCGCTCGCACGTGCCGGCCACCCCTGCGCCCGTCCCGGTCAAGACCTCCGACAAGCCCGAGCCCGGCAAGACCAAGCCCAAGTCGTCCGACATTGGCAGGGCAACGCCAGGCAATCCGTCGCCCGCCAAGGATCCAAAGTCGACGGACAAGCCGCTGAAGCGCGACATCAAGGGGAAGGACAAGACGATGGAGCGCAAGCCGCCGCTGGCGCCGACGCCCACGCCCGAGCCACCCGCGACTCCCGGTCCCACCCCGACCGAGCTGGAGACTCCGAAGGATCCGCCGGCGACCCCGCCCGAGAACGTGTTTGGCTACGAAGAACCGGTGCGCGGCTGCTTCGAAGGCCAGGTATTTCCGCTCGCGCCCGACACCGCGCAGCTGCCCACCAACTACGCGTCCCTGGCGCCCCAAAGCGTGCTGTACGCCTGCGAGTGGGACATTCCCCCGCGCTCATGGGACCAAGGCTTTCCTGGCATCGAAGGGCGTTTCGAGTGGTTTGCGATCCGCTACGCCGGTGCTTTCCGCATCTCCGAGGCGGGTGACTACACGTTCCGGCTCTCCAGCGACGATGGCTCCAAGCTGACCATCGACGGCAACGTGGTCATCGACAACGACGCCCTGCACCCGCCGAAGGAAGCGCGCGGCACCGTGAAGCTTGCCGCCGGCGATCACCAGATGGTGCTCGAGTATTTCCAGGGCCCTCGCTACCAGATCAATCTTCAGCTCTGGGTAACGCCTCCCGGCAAGAGCGAAGAGCTGTTCACGGTGCGCTGACCAAAATCGGGCACGCTCACGGGCGAGAGCGTGAGCGTGAACGGACGCCCGTGCGGTTTTGCCCCGCGCGGAGCTCGCGCTTCAGATCGGCTAGGTAGCGATCGAAGTCGACTTGCATGGTGTGGCGGCGGGTGGCGACGAAGCGGCGGCGGACGTGCTCGCGTTCGCGCTCGGTGCGCTGGCGCATTTCGGCGGCGGAGGGCAGCTCGTAGTCGCCGCGCAGGTAGCTGGCGAAGAGCCGACCTTGAGCTTCGACCAGCGGCATGATGGCGCCGAGCGGCTGCGCCATGCCTGCGAACATCAGACCGCGATGCTCGAGGTGAAAGCAGCGCAGATAGAGCGGCAGCTCGTTGTCGGGGGCCGACACGAACGCCGGGTCGAAAAAGGGGAAGGTGACGTTGTAGCCGGTGCAGTACACGATGGCGTCGGCGTCGGTTTGGTTGCCATCCTTGAAATGGACGGTTTGCCCTGCGAGGCGGGCAATGGCCGAACGCGCGGTGATGCTTCCGTCACGCAGCAGCGGCAAGAGCTCGTCCGAGAGCGTGGGGTGCGCGTGACCGAGGCGATGGTCGGGGGCGGGCAAGCCGTACGCATCGGGGCGACCGACGAGCAGGCGGTACCAAAGCTCTGCGACGAGCGTTTTGGCGGCGTCGGACCAGCTGGCAGGGATCATCCCCGGCTGGTCGATGGGGCGGCCGAACACGAACTTGGGCAGCACCCAAGCCCCGCGCCGGACCGATAGCGTCACGGTCGCTCCCGCCCGAGCAAGCTCACTGGCGATGTCGACCGCGCTGTTGCCAATGCCCACCACCACCACGCGCTTGTTACGAAGTTGGTGCGGCTCGTCCGGACTGATGTAGCCGTGCGAATGCAGCACGACGCCATCGAAGCGCCCGGGCAGCGGCGGCGAGGGAAACGCCGGGTCCCAATGGTGGCCATTGGCGACCACCACCGCGTCGAAGTCCTGCGTCGCCCCGTCGCTGGTGCTGACCCGGTAGGCTCCGCCCGTGTCGGCGACCGTCCCGGCGGCGCGGACCGCCATTTCGACGCGGTTCACCCCGCAGCCAAAGCGAATGGCGCGCTTGAGATCGAATGCCTCGGCGTAGGCCTCGAAGTAGCGGGCGACCTGCTCGTGACTGGCGTAGTCAGGGTAGTCGGCCGGCATCGGGAAGTCCGAGAACTGCATGCGGTCTCGGGACGTGTTGATGCGAAGCGAGCGGTAGATTCGGCTCTGCTGGTTGTCGTTATCGAAGACCCAGTTGCCGCCGACCCTCGACCCCCGCTCGAAACAGACGGCCGGAAGCCCCGCTTCAAGAAGTGCCTTGAGTACGGTTAAGCCGGAAGATCCGGCACCAATGACGGCTACGGGGTTCGACACGAGGGTATTTCGAGCGTGGAGCGAGCGTGGAGGCGGGGAAGCGGGGCCAACGGTCCCGCGGAAGAGCCAGGCGGCGACCCTCGGGCCCACGAGACCGAGTGGACCCTGCCACAAATACCGTTGGAAATGGCCGGGGATGGTATGCTGGCTGGCAATGCGCCGGGTGCTCCTCGTCGAAGACTCCCCCAGCATGCGCGCTTTTGTCCGGGCAGCCCTGACGTCGTCGTCCGCCCTGGGCGAGCTGGAGATCGCCGAGGCTCAGAGCGGCTTCGACGCGCTGCGTCTGCTCCCGCGCGGCGCCTGGGATCTGGTCATCACCGACATCAACATGCCGGACATCAACGGGCTGGAGCTGATCTCGTTCATCAAGAAGAGCGAGGCTCACAAGTCCACCCCCATCTTGATCATCTCGACGGCCTCCTCCGAGCGCGATCGCGAGCGCGGTATGACGCTCGGCGCCAGCGGCTACCTGGTCAAGCCGTTCAGCGCCGAAACGCTCGCCCAGCACGCGCTGGAGCAGATGGGAGCGGCGTCGTCCTCGGGGGCGCATGCCTGAGATAACCGACAAGGCGCGGGAGGAGTTCTTCTCCGAAGCGCAAGAGATCATCGAGACGCTGAGCCGGAACTTGCTCGCGCTCGACGCGGCGCAGAAGTCCGGCAAGGAAGACCCGTCGCTGATCAACGAGGCGTTCCGCGCCGTCCACACGCTCAAGGGCTTGGCCGGGCTGTTCGGCGCCGTGCGGCTCGGCGCCTTCTCGCACCGGCTCGAAGACTTGCTGGACGACCTGCGGCTCGGTCGCATGGACCTGCGGCCCGAGGTGCTGGACGTGCTGTTCGCGACCGTCGACGCCTACGGCCGCATCCTGACCATCGAGAAAGAGGGCCGCGACGAAGACCTGCCCAGCGTCGACGAGCTGTTCCGGCGGCTGGATCGCCTGGGCCAAGCCGTCGAGCGCGGTGAAAGCCCGGTGGGCGGCTACGAGCTCGATCCGGGCATGCTGGCGGTGCTGACCGAGTACGAAGAGCACCGGCTGCGCTCGAACATCGAGCAAAACCTGAAGCTGTACCGGCTGCGCGTGCAGTTCGACCTGTCGACGATCGACAAAGCGCTCGACGACATGAAGGAGCGCGCCAAGCGGCACGGTGAGATCATCACCTACCTGCCGACGGGCGAAGCGACCGGCGTCGACGCCATCGAGCTGGATCTGCTGCTGGCATCGCGCGACGACCTGGCAACGCTGATCGGCTCGCTCGGCGCCGACAACATCGTGATCGAAGAGATTCCGCGCCGACGCCGCTCGGTGCCGCCCAGCGTCGCGCCGCTGCGCGGCAGCGTGGCTGGCGCCGTATCCGCGCCCAAGCAAGAGGCGCTGGATCGAATGGCGGACGCGGGGCCCGGCGACGCGGCGCCTTCGCTGCGCTCGCTCACGCAGACGGTGCGCGTCGACATTCGCAAGCTGGACCACCTGATGAACATCGTGGGTGAGCTGTCGATCGTGCGCAGCTCGTTGTCGCGCATCGCCGAGCGCCTGCGCGGCGAAGGCTCGCGTCAGCTGGCCACGGAGCTGATGCGCCTGCACCGCAACTTCGATCGCCGGCTGGGTGAGATGCAGGACGGCATCTTGGAAGTGCGCATGGTGCCGCTCGGCCAGGTGTTCGATCGCCTGGCGCGCGTCGTGCGGCAGATCAGCCGCGATCTGGGCAAAGAGATTCGGCTGGTCATCACCGGCGCCGAGACCGAAATCGACAAGCTGATCGTGGAAGAGCTGAGCGACCCGCTCATGCACATGATCAGAAACGCCATCGATCACGGCATCGAGTCGGCCGAGCGTCGCGCCGAGGTGGGCAAGCCGCTGGCCGGTACGATCGCGCTGAACGCCTTTCAAAAAGGCAATCACGTGATGATCGAGGTCGAGGACGACGGCCGCGGCATCGACGAAGAAGCGCTGGTCGAGAAAGCCGTCGAGTCGGGCAAGATCGCTCGCCACGAAGCCTCCGAGCTCGTGCGCGACGAAATCTTGGCGCTGATCTTCGTGCCCGGCCTGTCCACGCGTGAACAAGCCGACGACTTGTCCGGCCGCGGCGTGGGCATGGACATCGTCAAGACGAACATCAACAAGCTGGGCGGTGTCATCGACGTTCACAGCGAGACCGGCATCGGCACCAAGATGGCGATCACGCTGCCGATCACGCTGGCCATCGTGAGCGCGCTGCTGGTGCGCGTGCACGACCAGGTGTTCGCGATCCCGCTGTCCACGGTGTCCGAGGCCCTGTCTTTCGACGCCGCCCAAGTGCGTCGCGTCGAGAATCGTGAGGTCATCACGGTGCGTGGTAGCTCGCTGCCAATCTGCGATTTGGGGCGGCTTTTGGGCCTGCCCGAGCCGCTGGAAGATCGGCGTCGGCGCTTCGTCGTCGTAGCGGCGCTCGGCAATCGGCGCCTGGGCTTGGTCGTCGATCACCTGTACGGCCAAGAGGACATCGTGATCAAGCCGCTGGGCTCGTCGCTGTCGCGGGTGCGCGGCTTTGCTGGCGCCACCGAGCTGGGCGATCAGCGCGTGGGCCTCGTGCTGGATTCTGGCGCGGTGATAGAAGAGGTGTTGTCCGGTGCGGAGGGGCCGCGAGAGCGGCTGAGCTTGCTTCATGGCTGATCTGACCCGAGCCCCTGCGGCGCGCCTCTCGCGACGCGGCAGCGAAAGCGCGCCGCTGCGCGAGTTCTTGATGTTCGTCGTCGGCGGCGAGCTGTTCGGCATCGAGCTGACCGGCATCAAGGAGATCTTGAGCCCGCCACCCATTACGCCCGTGCCACGCTCCAGTCGCGAGGTCCTGGGGGTGTGTAGCGTGCGCGGTTTGCTCGTGACGGTGCTGTGCCTGCGCCGCAAGCTACGCTTGGCCGAGACCTCGAACAGCCGTCGTTCACGCATCCTGCTCACGACTTCCGAGTCCGGCGAAACGGTGGGCTTGCTCGTCGACGAAGTGCGGCAGGTGGTGCGCCTGCAAGCCTCGGAGATCGAAGCCGCCGCCAGCACCCTCGGTAGCGACGCTTCCGAGCACGTGGTCGGCGTCGCCAGGCCGCCTGGCAGCTTCGTGGTCTTGCTCGATTTGCGCTCCATCCTGCCCAGCTGATTTTCGACATGACCTACCGTCCCGAGCGTCCGGATCCGCAAAAGAGCCTCGTCGGCTTCGTCGTCGGCGACGTGTCGTACGCCGTACCCATCGACCACGTGCGCGAGATCGTGAACCCGCTGCCCATCACCGAGCTGCCGCATGCGCCGCCCACCATCGCCGGAGTGGCCGATCATCGCGGCGAAATCGTGCCGGTGGTCGAGCTGCGCGTGCGCTTTGGTCTGCCTGCTTTGCCCGATCCGCGACGCGCCAAATGGATCTTGATCGACGTGACCGGGCGCGGCGTCGCGCTGTGCGTGGATCGCGTGACGGAGGTGTTCGGCACCGCCGGCGCCGACCTGAAACCTGCGCCGGCGCTCGGCGGTGGTGATGACTTGCGCGGCATTTCTGGTGTCGTCAGCCGCGGCGGTGGCCTGACGTTCATCTTGGACGTGGGCGAGTTCGACGTGCTCACGAGCGGCATCGCTCAGGCACAGCTGCTGGGAGCGAGCGAGGCCCGTCGGTGAGTCTCGACGAGGACGTCGCGCGGGCGCTCTCGGCTGCTGATCCGGAGGAGCGCCGCCGCGCCGTCGCGCGCATTTCCGAGCTGCCGCCGGCTGCGCGGTGGGCGCCTTTGATCGCGGCGCTGGGCGACCTGGATTGGCGCGTGCGCAAGGAAGCCATCGGTCTCACGGCAGAGCTGGGGCCCGAGCCGGAGCTGCTCACCGCGCTGATCGCCGTGTTCGAGCCTGGCGACAACGTCGGCTTACGCAACGCCGCCGTCGAGGCGCTCGGAGCGTTTGGGCTGGCGGCGGTCGAAAGCCTGTCCGCGCGGCTGCCCGCGCTCGACGCCGATGGCAAGAAGCTCGCCATCGAGGCGCTAGGGCGCTCCGGTGAGTCCGCGGCGCTCGACGCGCTGGCGCCGCTGGTAGCCGACCCCGATCCGAACGTGCGCGTCGCCGCGCTCGAAGCCTTGGGCGCCATCGGCGCGCTGCGGCTGGACGACGCGCGTCCGCTCTTGATGAGCCGCTTGGATCCCAGTCGGCCGCTCGAGGCGCTGGCCGCGCTGGAGTCGCTGGCCATGATCGGCGCAAGCTTGCCCTTCGCGACCGTGCAGCCGTGGCTGAGCGATCCGCTGCTGGGGCGCGCTGCGCTGTCCTTGGCCGCAGAATCGGGCGATCCGCAAGCCGCGCCGCCGCTGGTCGCCGCTTTCCTGAACGCCAGAGCGCCGGACGCCGTCTGTGCTCTCGCCGACTACGTGCGCGCCTCCGAGAGCGCACGCCGTGCGGCGCTGGCCGAGCTGCAGCTTGCCGGCCCGCGCGCGGAGAGCCTGCTTTTAGGCTGTTTGGAGCGTCGCGACGGCGACGTGGAGTGCGTTCGCGCGGCGCTGTCGGTGGTGGGCGCCTTGGGCATCGCGGCTGGCTGCGAGCCAGCGGTGAGCTGGCTTGCGGACGCGCGGTGCTACGCCGAGGCCGATCATGCCCTGTTCTTGCTCGGGGTCGCGGCCGTGCCAGCGCTCTTGCGCGGCGCCGCGTCCGCTGAGCCCGAGAGCGCCGCGGCGTGCCTCGATTTGATCGGCAGGTTGCCCGCCGACGCGGTCACACCGGAGGCGAGACGCTGCCTGACGAACGCGCTCGGCTCAGCGTCGCCCGACGCCGTGCGGGCCGCGCTCGGCGCGCTCACTCGCGTCGGCGACGCCGACTGCATGCCGGGCCTAGTGCGTCTGCTCGACGACGAATCTCTCGTCAGCAGCGTGGAGCCAGCGTTGATCGCCATCAGCCAGCGCCACCCGGAGCGCGCGCTGGCCTTCGTGCAGCTCGGCAGCGTGCAGGGCTCGCTGTCACACGCGGCGGCGCTCGTGATCGCGGCGCTGGCCCCGCGCGGCAAGCTCAGCACGCTCGACGCCGGTGACTTGAACGGCTTTCTGGTGCGCCTCCTGATGAGCACCTCGCACGACCACCGCCGCGCTGCGCTGGTCGCGCTGGCGGAGCTGGGCTCCGGCGACGCGCTCGACGCCGTGCGCTTTGCCTTGGCAGACGAAGAAGAGGCCGTGCGGGTCGAGGCCGCGCGCACGCTCGGTCGGCTCAAGGGCAAGGATCATCACGCGGTCGGCGTGCCCGCTTTGCTGGAAGTGGTGGGCGAGGCGCGCGATCCAGTGCTTTTGCTGGTGGCGCTGCGGGCCCTGGGCGAATCCTCGGATCCGCGCGGTCTGCCGGTGCTGGGCCCGCTCGTGCGTTCGAACGACGCGCGCGTCGCAGTCGCGGCGGTCGAAGCCCTGGCGCGGCACGCCGATCCGCGGCGCCTGTCTTCGCTGTTCGACGGTCTGCACCACCCCGAGCCCGAGGTCGTTAAAGCGGCCATGTTGGCCATCGCGGCCGAGCCCGATCCGCGCGTGATCGTGCACCTGGGCGCGTGCTTGGATCAGTCGGCCTGGGACGTGCGGCGCTTGGCGGCCGATCTGCTCGGTCGCGCCCCCAGTGAGGCCTCGGCGGCGCTGCTCCGCGCGCGGCTGTCCGTCGAGCAGGATCCGATGGTCAAAGACGCCCTGGCTCGCGCGCTCGAAAGCTCCGGTCAGCGTCGCAGCCGCCCGCCGCGCCGGCCGCAGGGTGAGCTGTGAGCTTGCGGCAAGGCCCTGGGCAGTTTCGGCGCATGTCTTTGGAGGACTTTCGCCTGCTGCGCGACATCGTGTACGAGCACGCAGGACTAGTCTACGACGAGTCCGCGATGATGCTGTTCGACCGACGCCTGAGCGAGCGGCTCGAAGCGCTGGGCCTGCCCAACTACCAGGCGTACTACAAGTATTTGCGCTTCGACGCGCGCAACCATCAAGAGATGGAAGAAGCCGTCGAGCGGCTGACCACGAAAGAGACGTACTTCTTTCGGCAGGAGTACCAGCTGCGCGCCTTCCAGAGCGAGCTCTTGCCGCGGCTCGAAGAAGCCAACGCGCGCACGCGGCGGCTGCTGGTGTGGAGCGCAGGCTGCTCGACCGGCGAAGAGGCGTACACGCTGGCGGCGCTGATCTTGGAGTCGGCGCGCTTCGAGGGCTGGGACGTGCGGGTCATCGGCACCGACCTGTCCAAGCAGAGCGTGGCCCAGGCCCGCCGGGGGGTTTACCAGGCGACCTCACTCCGGGCGACGTCGGCCCGCGATAAGGCTCGCTATTTTTTCGAGCTGGAAGACGGGTTTCACGTCCAAGATGCGGTCAAAAAGCTCTGTCAATTCGGGCAGATGAACCTGTTCGACATAGGGCGTGGCAACCTGGTAGGGCGGGTAGACGCCATCTTCTGCCGTAATGTTCTCATCTATTTCGACGTTCGATCCAGGAAGCGCGTGATCGATAACCTGTACCAGCGGCTGACGCCGGGTGGCTACCTGATGCTGGGGCATTCGGAGTCGCTCTTGAACTTGAGCACCGCGTTCGAGCTCGTGCACCTGCGCGATGACCTCGTGTACCGAAAGCCGCCAGGGGCGGAGCGCGGGGGGCCGCCGTGATGCGCGCCGCTGCAGGGCTGCCGCTGCGCGTGCTCGTAGTCGACGACTCGGTGTTCAATCGCCGCAGTATCGGCGAAATCCTCGCGCAGAGCCCAGAGATCGAAGTCGTCGGCAAAGCCGCCGACGGTGAGGAAGCGCTGCGGCTGGTCGCGAACCTCAAGCCCGACTGCATCACGCTCGATCTCGAGATGCCGCGCATGGACGGCTTCACGTTCTTGCGCATCTTGATGACCAAGATGCCGACGCCCGTGGTGGTCGTCTCCAGCTACAGCCAAAAAGAGAACGTCTTCAAAGCGCTCGAGCTGGGCGCGCTAGATTTCGTGGCCAAACCCGAGCGCTTCTCGGATCCCGATTTGGGCGGCATTCGCGACCAGCTGGTGAGCAAGGTGCTGCTCGCGCGCAGCGTGCGGCTCGGCCTGCCGGCCACGCGCCGCGCGGTCGATTTGTCGCCCGCACCGGTCGAGCCGCGCCAGCAGAAACAGCTGGTGCCGCCGAAGAACGTGATCGCGGTCGCGTCGTCGACCGGTGGCCCCAGCGCCCTGATGGAGATCTTCACGCGCTTTCCGGCCAACTACCGCAACGCGATCGTGATCGCGCAGCACATGCCGGACAAGTTCACGCGCACGTTCGCAGAGCGCCTGTCGCGCCGGGGCGCGCTCAAGGTAGCCGAGGCGCAGGATCAAGACGTGGTGGCCGAGGGCAACGGCTTCGTGTGTCCTGGTCGGCACTGCATGGAGCTCGAGGTCTCGGCGCGCGGCACCATGAAGCTGCGCGTCACGCCGCCCGGCGAGCGAGATCGCTACGTGCCGTCGGCCGATCGCTTGCTCTCCAGCGTTGCCGCTGGGCTCGGGCGCCGCGCGATAGGCGTGATCTTGACCGGCATGGGTGACGACGGCGTCGAAGGCGCGCGAAAGATCATCGAAGCGGGCGGCATGGTCATCGCCGAGAGCGAAGAGTCCGCGGTGGTCTACGGCATGCCGGGCGCCGCGGTGCGCGCAGGCGTCGCCAGCCAGAGCCTGCCGCTCAGCGAAATTGGCGACCTCCTAGCCAAGCTGTAGCGCTCAGTTTGCCTCGTACGGGGCAAGACGCCTCGCGGGAATAACGCGCCAACCGGCGTGGTTTGGGCGCTTCTCTCTAGTGAACGTCTGGGCGTCGGTGCGAAAGCGGGCGTGGAATGCCGGTTGCAAAGTCCTAGTCCCGACTCTGGAAGGAGCCGGGATTATGCAATTCAAAACTACCTTGTTGGCATCGGGTTTGGCGCTCTCTACCGTGTTCTTCAGCGGGCTCTCACAAGCCAAGCTGGCGGCCTGTGGCGGCGTGTATTTGACGAGCGACGCACATTGCGAGTTCGTGCGCGATCAAGACTGCGAAACCAAGTGCGAAACGACCTCCGTCGAAACAGCCTGCGTAGCCTCGCTGCAGACCGACTGTGAGACCGAGTGTACGGCGAGCGCAGAAGCTAGCTGTACCGAGAACTGCGCCCCCAGCTGTACCGAGACATGCACCACCATCGACAAACCAAGCTCGCGTGGCTTGTGCCGCTCGGAGTGCGCGATGGACTGCAGCGCCAAGTGCGAAGGCAAGGACAACAAAGGACGTTGCGAATCCTGCTGTCAGCAAAACTGCAACGTACGCTGCGACGATCACTGTCGTGACGACGACACCGAAGAAGTGTGTGAAACCAAGTGCACTCCGGTGTGCGAGGACAGCTGCGTCGCCAAGGCCACCAGCACGTGCCAGATCGACTGCCAGACCACGAACTTCGAGAGCTGTCAGACCACCACCACCGAGACGTGCCAGACCAACTGTCACGACGACGGCGGCGCGATCTTCTGTGATGGCCAATTCTTGAAGGTCACCAATCTCAAGGACTGTGCGGCCGAGCTGGCGTCGCAGCTTTCGATCAAGCTGGATATTGACGTTGACGTTGACGTCGACATCGAGACGGAGACGGACATCAACGACAACGGCAAGAAGGACTCGGTGAAATGCAGCATCGGCCCGGCCGGCGGTAACGCCTCGGGCAGCGTCGCGTTTGGCCTCGTGGCCGCCGCGGGGCTCGCAGCCGTGGTCCGTCGGCGTCGCGGCCTGGGCGCCTAGCCCGCGCCGAGGGGGGGGAATGAACCGAAGCTTTGCTAGGTTAGGGGCCTCAGAGTAGGCAGCCGGCCGCGTATCAGGCAGGCCAAGGGCTGCTTGGTCGCGAGGAAATCCCCTAATGTCGAAACTGAGCTACGGATTCGTTTCTGTTCTTACGCTGGTTTTGGCCGCTGGTTGTGCCCGGAGCGGCGCCCTGTCCAAGAGCGACGTACGGCCCGAGCCGGGTCCGTCAGAGACGCGGGTGCTGGCTCATCCCGGTCTGACGCAGGTCGGCGGCAGCGTTTCGATCGCCGACGTGGCTGAGCGCGTCTTGCCCTCGGTGGTGACGGTCTCCACGACGGTGGTGCAGCATCAACAGCCGTCCATGTTTCCGTTCTTTGGCGGACCGCCCCAAGAGCGTCAGGGGCAGGGCATTGGCTCCGGCGTGATCGTGTCGGCCGACGGCTACATTTTGACCAACAACCACGTGGTCGCCGAGGCCAAGGAAATCAAGGTCACGGTGAGCGACAAGCGCGAGTTCGACGCCACCGTCGTCGGCACCGACCCAAAGAGCGATTTGGCCGTGATCAAGATCAAGGGCGCGCCCGCAGGCCTGCGCCCCGCCGAGTTCGGTGATTCGTCCAAGCTTCGGCTTGGTGACGTCGTGCTCGCTATCGGCAATCCGCTCGGCGTGGGCCAGACCGTGACCATGGGTATCGTGTCCGCCAAGGGGCGCGCCGACCTGGGCATCACCGCCTACGAAGACTTCATCCAGACCGATGCCGCGATCAACCCCGGCAACTCCGGCGGCGCGCTCATCGACACCGACGGCAAGCTGGTCGGCATCAACACCGCCATCTTGTCGCGTAGCGGTGGCTACCAGGGCATCGGACTCGCCATTCCGAGCAGCATGGCGCAGCCGATCATGGAGACGCTCAAGCAATCGGGCAAGGTTTCCCGCGGCTTCTTGGGCGTCGGCATTCAAGACGTGGACCGCGATTTGGCGGCGGCGCTCAAGCTCAGCGGCCCGAATGGCGTGCTGCTGACCGAGGTGCGGGCGGGCGGACCTGCCGGTAAGGCGGGCCTCCTGCGCGGCGACGTGGTCACCAAGGTCGACGGCAAAGTCATCACCTCGACGGGTCAGTTTCGCAACGTGATCGCGTCGAGCGGCGCGAAGAAGAAGGTCTCGCTGGAGGTCATGCGCGACGGCAAGGCGCAGTCATTCGCGGTCGAGCTGGCGGACCTGCCTGAAGACGGCAAGGAAGCCGCTGCGGGCGCTCTGGGCAGCACTCCGCAAGCCACGTCAGGCGGTGCCCTGGCGGGCGTCACGTTCGCGGAGCTGACGCCCGAGCACCGCCGAACGCTGGGCCTAAGTCCAGATCAGCAGCGCGGTGTGGTGATCACCGACCTGGCGCCCGGTAGCTCGGCGGCCAAAGCGGGCCTGCGCCCCGGTGACGTGGTGCTCGAGCTGAACCGCGTCAGCGTGGATTCGCTAGCGAAGTTCAAGGAGCAATACGGCAAGGCCACGGGCGACGTGCTGCTCTTGGTGCAGCGTCGCGGCGGTACCGTATTCCTAGTCGTGCGTAAGTGAGGTCTTCCTGGAGGGGCGGCACGCGCCGCCCCTCGGCGTCCCCCCACGCGGCGGCGCGGTTGGGCGCCAGGTCGTGAATTTCGTTACCCCAGAAAACCGTTTGCCGCTTTTGGGCCGTATGTAGCGCGTAAGCCCACCTGGCTGGCGCAGGCGGTCTTGGGCTACGCTTCCGGGCCTGATGGTTGGTCCCCGCCCGCCGCAGGGCAGCGCGCCCGTGATGTCACCTGCGCGTGGCTCGCAGGCTAGTTTTTCGGACGCGCTGTCCGAAGGTATGCCCAATTCGCGGCGTTGCCCGGCGTGTGATCGGCGTTTCCCCGCCGCTTTCAAGGTCTGCCCGCACGACGCTACGCCGCTCACCGACGCGCCCGACGACGAAGATCCGATGATCGGCGCCGTGCTCGGCGGTTCGTACGAAGTCATTCGCATGGTGGGCGAGGGCGGTATGGGGCGCGTGTACGAAGCGCGCCACCAGCGGCTGACCACCAAGCGCTTCGCGGTGAAGATGCTGCACCCAGACTTGGCACGGCAGCCGGAGGTGGTGACGCGCTTTCAGCGTGAAGCGGAGGCGTCCAGCGTGCTCTCGCACCCCAACGTGGTCGACGTGTTCGACGTCAGCTCCAGCGCTGATGGACGGCCGTACATCGTGGCGGAGCTGCTGCAGGGCGAAGAGCTGGGCAATCACCTGGATCGCGTGGGGCGCATGACACCGGCTGCGGCAGCGCATGTGGTGCGGCAAGTGAGCGCAGCGCTCGGCGCGGCGCACGCGGCCGGCATCGTGCACCGCGACGTGAAACCCGAGAACGTGTTTCTCACCGGCGACTCGGCGCACGTCAAAGTCTTGGATTTCGGCATTTCCAAGGTCGGCGACAACAAGGACGGCCTGACAAAGACCGGCACCGTGATGGGCACGCCCGACTACATGGCGCCCGAACAAGCGCGGGGCGACAAAGTCGACGCGCGCGCCGATATTTACGCCGCCGGCGCGATCTTGTACCGCGCCGTCACGGGCAAAAAGCCGTTCGAAGGTTTCGATGATCCGATGGCGGTGCTGACGGCCGTGCTCACGCAAGAGCCGCCGCGCCCGAGCGAGATCAACCCCGGCGTGCCGCTGTCGCTCGAGCTGGTGATTCAGCGCGCCATGGCCAAAAATCCGGCCGAGCGCTTCCAGTCGATGGCCGAGTTGGATCTGGCGCTGATGCCGTTCGACGAGCGCTCGCAGGAGATTGACGTGCAATCCGGCGCGGTCGCTCCCAGCGATCGCAACGCCGCCGCGACCGCCAAGACCGTGCTGCGCCAATCTGCAGCCGCCACGGTGCAGAGCGCTAACATGGACGAAGCCATGCGCTCGGTGAAGCTGGCGCGCCCGGGCCTGGTCTTCTTCACCGGCCTCGGTGGCTTGTGGCTGCTGGCCGGCACGCTGGTGACCGTGGCAAGCGCGATTCGGCTCGTGCGCGCGGGCGCAGATTTGACCCAGTCCGAGGTGATTATCAGCCTGATCGGCGCGCTTGGCGCGCTCGGCACGCCGGCCGTCTTGTGGATCCGTCACCTGCGCAAAGAGGTCTGGCCCAGTACGCCGCGCGCCCTCGAGGCGCAGCAGCGGCTGCGGCGCACGGTGCTGTACAGCGCGGCAACCGCGGGCATTGGCGCGCTGATCGTGCAGCTGTTCGAGGTGGTGCTGAAGCGCAACGGCCAAGGCCTGGCGCGCCCAGGTTGGGCGCTCTCCATCATCGGCGCAGCGTTGTTCGTCGGCGTGGTGACGTGGGTGGCGCTACGTCGCCGCGTCGCCAAAGGGTAGGCGTCAGCCGCCGCTAGGCCGCTACCGGGGAGCATAGCTTGCGCAGCGCGCTGACTAGGTTGCGCAGCAGGCGCGAGAGGTTTTGCATGGTCTCTTGCTCGGAGTTGCCCCACGCCCAAAACGAGATCATCAGCTGCACGCCCAAATGCTCGTCGTTGGCGGCGGAGAGCGCCAGGTAGCGCACCGGCACGATCGTCGTCCCGACAACGCCGCTGCGAAAGTTGGGATCCAGCTTGCCGAGCGCGAAGTGCAGGTCGTTCTTCAGTGCTTCGATCTGCCCATCCACGGTGTTGCGGGTCAGATCGCGAAACAGCACCATGACTCGACCTGAGCACTCGAGGGCCTTCTGAGAGGAGGTGCTCTTGCTGGGGTGTGGCCCGGTAAAGGCGCAGTCGTTCGACTCGAGCAGCGACTTTTCGTGGTTCACCCGCTCGAGCAGCACGTAAAAGGCGTCGACGGCTGCGTAGCGGGCCCAGGGCAGGAAGTCCTCGAGCGAGCTGCGGATCAGCGCGGGTGACGCGGTCAAATCGTAGTAGCGGCTGGTCTTGTCGGAAGCAGCCCCCAGCCACGGATGCGAGCGCGGCGCCGCGAACGGCTCGCCCGCGTATTCGCAGGTCCTCAACCGCGGTGCCCGGCGCCTGCGCGGGTTTTCGTCAAGAGCGGGATCATGCGTGCTTCAATAGCAGATTGGGGTGCACCGGAGGTCCATAGTCTTGCGCTACTTCTTCTTGGCCGCTGCCAGGCGCTCGCGCAGCTTGGCGGCGTAGCCGGGCTTGTTCACCTGACGCGCGCGGCCGATCGCCAGAGCGTCTTCTGGCACGTCTTCGGTGATGGTGCTGCCCGTGCCAACATAGGCGTTCTTGCCGATGGTGACCGGAGCGATCAGCTGTGAGTCGCTGCCGATGAAGGCGCCCTCGCCAATGGTGGTTTGGCGCTTCACGAAGCCGTCGTAGTTGCAGACGATGGTGCCGGCGCCGATGTTGGCTCGCTCTCCCACGTCGGCGTCGCCCAAGTAGGCGAGGTGATTGGCCTTGGCGCCACGGCGCACGCGCGTCTTCTTGGTCTCGACGAAATTGCCGATGTGCGCTTCGGCTTCGATCTCGCTGTCGGGGCGCAGGTGCGCGAACGGGCCGAGTTGCGCGCGATCACCGACGGAGCTTTGGGCGATCACGCAGTACGGCTTGATCTCCACGCCTTCGCCGATCTGGGCGTCCACCAGCACCGAGCCGACGTCGACGCGGGTGCCGGTGCCGATCTTCGTCTTGCCCCGCAGGCTCACGCCCGCGCCGATCTCGACGTCCGCCGCGATTTCGACGCCGCTGTCGATGCGGGCGTCGCCGTGCACGGTCACGCCCGCCTGGCGGTGCTGGTCGCGGTTGCGCGCGAACAGTAGCTCTTCGGCGCGGCCCAGGTCGGCGCGGTCGTTCACCCCCAAGAGCGCTTCTGCTTCGCCCTGCACGGCCGCCACGCGCGAGATTTTGGCCAAGCTCGCGACTACGTCCGTCAGGTAGTATTCGCCCTGCGCGTTGTTCGGCTTCAGCGCTGCCACGGCGGCGCGAAGCTTTTCTGTGTCCGCCGCGTACATGCCGGCGTTCACTTCACGAATCGCGCGCTCGGCGTCGCTTTGCAGGTCGCGCTGCTCGCGCACCTCCTGCACGTTGCCAGCGGCGTCACGGAGTACGCGGCCATAGCCGAAGGGCACGTCGAGCAGGGCCGTCAAAATCGACAGCTCTTGCCCGGGGACGTCGAGCGCCTGAATCAGCCCGGTCAAATCTTGGGCGCGCAACAGCGGGGTATCGCCGTACAAGATGAGCGTGCGCGGGTGCCTGACGGCGGCGAGGCCCGCGCGCACCGCGTCGCCCGTGCCGCGCGGCGGGTCCTGCACCGCGATGGCGATGCGCTCTTTGCCGTAGCGCGCCTCCAGGGCTGCCGTGAGCTCCGGCTGGCCGCTGGTCACCACCACGACTTGGTCCGCGCCGGCCTCGAAGGCGGCTTGGACGGGGTAGTCGACCAAGGGGCGGCCGCACAGCGGGTGCAGCACCTTGGGTAGCTGGCTCTTCATGCGCGTACCCTTGCCGGCCGCGAGAACGATTGCCGAAAGGCGGGGGGCGCTCGTCGTCATGGGGCCCTTTTCGCACGCCCGGCGGGCTGGTCCGAGAAAAAACCTCGCCCCGCCGGACACAATGCGGGGGTATGCCCACCGTTCCGGTTTTGAGCTCCGTCGACTCACTCCAGCCAGTTCGCCCTGCCGACGCCGTGCTCCTCGAAAGCGGCGGGCTGTCTTTGGAGCTCTGGCCCAGCATTGGCGGCTGCGTGGCGGCGTTCTCCTGGCAGCACGCCGGGCGTCGCGTCGAGTTGATGCGCCGCGCCACCCCGCGGGGTTTACCCGAGCGCGATGGGCGCGAGCTAGCCAGCTTTCCGTTGTTCCCATTTTCGAATCGCGTGAAGGACGGGCGGTTCACGTTCCGAGGCCGTCAGGTCGAGCTGGTGCGCAATACGCCGCCGGACCACCCGATCCACGGCCACGTCTGGCAACGCCCCTCCAGCGTTCGCTCGCAGACGGGCACCCAGGCGGAGCTGGTCTGTCAGTATCCCGGCGCCGACTGGCCTTGGGCTTACACTGCGACGCAGCGTTTTGGTCTGTCGCCCGAGGCGCTCACCGTCGAGCTCGAAATCAAGAACGACAGTGACTCGCCCATGCCGTGCGGCTTCGGTATGCATCCGTACTACGACCGCACCGAGGGCGTGCGCTTGCAGGCCAAGGCGCCGGTGCGCTGGGTTGGTAGCCAGTACCTGCTCCCCGAATGGAGCGAGCCCGTGCCTGACGCCTGGAACTTCTGCGAGCCGCAGCTGTTGTCTCCGCTCGCGGAGATGGACGGCTGCTTTGGCCAATTCGGCGGCAGCGCGACGCTTCAGTGGCCAGAAAAAGGCGCGGCTCTCGAGATCGAAGCCGACCCCATTTTCGGCGTCTTGATCGTCTACGTGCCCAAAGGCCAGGACTTCTTCTGTCTCGAAACCGTCTCCAACGTGAATGACGCCTTCAACCTCGAAGCGCGTGGCGTTGCCGGTAACGGCACCATCTTGCTTGCGCCCGGCGCGAGCGCGAAGGGGACGATTCGCTATAGGCCCAGCGCGATTTAGCGGCGGCCGTCTCGGGCTGGTGGCGTTTGGGCGTGCTTGTTGCTCTTGAGGTACGGCCCCAATGACGACCCAAGAGAGTCTGCGGAAGTTGCTAGAGCACCTGTCCGCGCTCCAGTACCGATTCATCACGGTGACGCCCGAGACCCACGCCTTGGTGAATGCACGCCCGGGCAACGAGCGCGCGCGCTCGCTGAGGGACGTCTTTGGGTGGAATCGCAGCTTCAGCCCGGACGTCTTGCCGGCGGGGCTCTTCGACGTGATGAGGGCCGCTGACGCTTGCCTGATCGAAGCCGATGGCTCATGGCGCGCCACGTTGCGGGTAGCCTCGCTAGGGCACCGGCTTTTCCTGCATTCGGCGTTCCCGACGCTGGAGACTGATGCCGTGTTCTTTGGACCAGACAGCTATCGTTTTGCGCGGGCAGTGCAGAGCTTGGCCCTCACGGCGACGCGGGCGGTGGACGTTGGCTGTGGCAGCGGAGTCGGTGGCATCGTGCTCAGCCACTGTGCCGGCTTGGCGGCGCCGGTCGTGCTGGCCGACATCAACGAGCGCGCGCTCGAGCTCGCGCGGATCAACGCCGAGGTTGCAGGCATTGCGGCCGAGGTGGTGAAGAGCGACGTGCTGCGTGAGGTCGACGGTGCGGTCGATTTGGTGATCGCCAACCCTCCCTATTTGGCCGACGACGCCAGGCGCTCTTACCGTGACGGTGGCGGGGCGAGCGGCGCGGCGCTTTCCGCGCGGATGGTGAAGGAAGCGCTCGTTCGGCTCGATCGCGATGGCGGCGGTTCTCTAGTGATGTACACAGGGGTGGCAGTGCGCGCCGATGGCGACCCGTTCTGGCGCTTGATCCAGGACGACCTCGAGCAAAGCGGTGCGCGCTTCGAGTACGAGGAGCTCGATCCAGACATATTCGCCAGCGAGCTCGAGCGACCGGTGTACGCCGAGGCCGAGCGGATTGCGGCCGTATTGCTTCGCGTCACCCTGGGCGGTCGCGACTCCTCGCGCTAAGTGTCGGTGGGGACCGGTTCCTGCACCAACGCAATCGCCCGCATAAGATCTTCCAGGTGCTGGTCGCGCAGCAGATACATCATGTCGCCCATGGTTGCTGCAAAGGCTGCTGGAACCGGCCTTTCGACGACGAGCGTCGCCCCGAGTCGGCGTTTCAGCTCGGCGCTGTCATGCCGGTAACGTCGATCGACGCGACGACCCGCGTGGGCCGTGTGGTACTTCCGGTCGAATCGAAAGTCGCTGAGATCGCGTCCGGCGATGGTGGCAGCCCACAACGCGTAGACGTCCACCTCACAGGCCGCGTTCATCATGTCCGTGGTGAAGCCACCGGGTGGACGCAGGTTCATCTCGAGCGCGACGAAGCTGCCGTCCGCCTGCCTGAAAAACTCGACGTGAAAGAATCGCTCCCGGACCCCGAACGCCTCCACGGCTCGACGGCCTACTTCTTCCAGCCCCTGCGGTAGCTCCCGAAGCGAATAGTAATAGCCGTCCTTCTTGCCCCGCCGCACCTGCATGATCCCGTCGTCGTAGACGTGGGACGTCCAGAAGACGAGGCGGCCGTCGCGGTCCGCCAGCCCGTCGAACGTGATGATCTGGCCAGCGATGAATGGCTGAACGACACGGGTCTGCGGATGTTGTTCGAGGACGGACTCCAGCTCACCCGCGTTGTCTATAGTGTAAGTGTCCACCGCCCCAGAGCCGATCTCCGGCTTGCAGACCAGCGGGTAGCCGTACTTGGCGGCAAAAGCGCGAACCCCAGTGGAGTTCGCCGACGCGACAGTAGGTGGGTAGGCAATCTGGGCCTGCGCGAACAACACAGCCATCGACAGCTTGCTCGACTGTCGGCTGAGCGCTGCGCTGCTCAGGCCGGGCACGCCGAGGTCGTCTCGCAGGTGCGCCTCGGCAGGCAGCCAGTGCTCGCCGTTCGAGTCGATGCGATCGATTTGCCCATGCCGCTGACGAAGCGCTTCGGTTACGTCGCGTAGCGGCTGGTACTCGCTCATGCGCGGCTCGAAGACGTAGTCGGTCAGGCCGTAGCTCTGTTGTTGCTCGGGGCTCAGCGCTCGATCACCAATGCCCAGCACCGTTACGCCCTCTTTGGCCAAAGCGCTGGAGAATTGTCGCGCGGTCGGCGGGAACGCCGGAGACAGGAATACGACGTTCATGGCCCACGCAAAGCAATCAACGTGCCGAGCCAGGGCGCGCTGCCCGATTGCGCTTGGCATGGCACTTGCCGTGGTCCGGTGCATGCCGTCGATCAACAGCTTGGTCCCTGACATCTCTTGGGGGCCTGAGGCGCTCCACGCACGTTTGGCACAGTCGCATGCCGCGCGCTTATCGCCGCGTTTGGTGGACGCCGACTGGGATGCAACTCTTCACGACGAGGTCGTCTGTCGGCGCATGGAGCACGAGCTCGTCGAGCGCGAGCGCGCGGCCATTGCGCCACAGGTGCGACGAGTACCGACCGACCCCACGGGCTTTGCGGCGTGGTTCCGAGGGCTCCAGCGAACCGGCCCGGGACAAGGAGACGCGCTGTTCCCGTGGCTCGCCGAACAGGCCACCGTCGACGACCTGTGCTGGTTCTTGCACCAAGAAATGGCGGGCGAAGCTGGCTTCGACGACTTGGTGGCCCTGTCGCAGCTCAAGCTCGCGCCGCGGCCCAAGCTCGAAATGGCTCGGAATTACTGGGACGAAATGGGGCAGGGGCACGAGGGCGGCATGCACGGCCCAATGTTGCAGCGCCTCGGTGATGGCTTGCCCGATCGGGATGTTGCGCCCGTTTGGCAGAGCCTGGCGCTAGGCAATCTCATGGTGGCACTCGCGACGTCACGCGCCTACGCTTACCAATCGATTGGCGCGCTCGGCGTGATCGAGCTGACTGCGCCGGGCCGCTCCGAGCTCGTCAACCGGGCGCTCAAGCGCCTTCGCTTCGACGGGGCGGCGCGCCGCTACTACGCGCTGCACGCCACGCTCGACGTGCGGCATAGCGAAACCTGGATCCAAGAGGTGCTGGAGCCGCTCGTCGAATCGGATCCGCGCATCGCGCCGCTCTTGGCCGAAGGTGCGCTCATGCGGCTGCGGGCAGGGGCTCGCTGCTTCGAGCGCTACCGCGCAGAGCTCATGCCGAGCGAGGGCCAGGGGGGGCTTAGCGTTGGGGCGCGGTAGCCCCGTGCGTCACTTTCGCGCGCTCGTCGCCGCCGCCACGGTCGTGACGGGCCTGCTAGTGTCGCAGGTGGCGCACGCGACCAGTCCCTCGATGTGGCGCCGCGAATGGCCGACTTTCTCGCCGGTCGAGGGTGCGGCCACCGTCGCTGCTGGCGCCGGCACATTGGTGCTGCTGATGCTCGAGCCGCCGCAAGATCCGCGTTGGGAGGGCGGCATACTGTTCGACGACGCCGCCCGTGGCGGCCTTCGTTTGAGGTCCGAGAGCGCCAGGCAGCGGGCGCGAAGCTTGGGCGACCTGCCTTATTATGCGGCCCCTGCCATCCCGCTGCTCGTCGATCCGCTGGTCGCAGCTTGGCTGGTTCACGGTGATACGAAAGCAGCGGTCAACCTCGGGGCCGTAGGCTTGGAGGCCTTCAGCTACGCTGGGTTGGCTTCGTTCATCTCGACCCGCATCTCGGTGCGTGAGCGACCGGACACCTCGGAATGTCAGCTTCGGCAACCGCAGGGTGGGTGCGAGCTGGATACCGAAGCGTTCTTCAGCGGTCACACCACGATAGCGGCCGCCTCGGCTGGTATCGTTTGTGCCAATCACCGCGTCATGCCGCTGTGGGGCAGCCGCGCAGCCGACGTGACAGCCTGCGCGCTCGCCACCACCGGTGCAGTCGCCACAGGCGTATCGCGGCTCATGGCCGATCGCCACTACGCGACCGACGTCATCGCGGGGTTCGGCTTTGGCTTCGGCTTTGGCTATGCGGTCCCTACGTTGCTTCACTATGCTCG
>DATAKF010000250.1:0-49234 GCA_036261775.1 Polyangiaceae bacterium
ACGTTTACAGCGGCGATAGCCCCGAGCCAGGTACCAGCATCTGGCTCGACGAGGTCGGCATCGGCGGCGCCGGCGGTACCATCGCCGAGATCGAAGCGCTGAACTACGGCCACGTCTGGCCCTACGAGCACGCAGGCGGCGAGCTGCACGTCGTCTTGCTCGACAACGACTACCGCGACAACCAGGGCCCCGGCACGCGCTTCTGCGTGGTCCCGGCGCCCTAATCGCCCGCGAGCCGGCCCTCAACAGCATGTATTCAATGCTCATTTTCGAGATCTCGGAGCGGGGAGGAAGCTGACCCTGGCGTTCTCGAAAGTTGTATTATAAATACCAGTTATCACCCTCACGGGTTCGAACCGGCCATGCAGCTCACGCTCTTTTCCGACTATTCGCTGCGCACGCTGCTCTACCTGGCGTCGCACCGAGAGCGGCGCGTGGCAGTTTCGGAGCTCAGCGGCGCTTACGGCATCTCGCAGCACCACTTGGTCAAGGTCGTGCAGCGATTGATCGAGGTGGAGCTGGTCGTCAGCGCGCGCGGGCGCGGCGGTGGACTCACGCTGGGACGCGCGCCAGCCGACATCAACGTCGGCGCGGTGGTCCGCCTCACCGAGCCGCACCTCGACCTGGTCGAGTGCTTCGACAGCACGACCAACACTTGCCCCATCGACAAAGCATGCGGCTTGAAAGGTGCACTAGTGAAAGCCCGCGAGGCGTTCTTCAGCGAGCTGGACAAGTACACCCTGGCAGACTTTGCGCCGCGCGCGCCCGCGCTGATCAAGCTGTGGCAGCGGCAGCTGAAAGCGGTGGGCACGTGATGGCGCGACAGCACCGCCGCTGGTTGCCTTTGCTCGGCTCCTGTGTGGCAGCCGCGTGCGTGAGCTGCGGCGCCGCGCCCGATGACTCGACGCCTATCGGCGGCGTTGCCGGTAGTGGCGGCACCGCGAGCATCCCCGCACTACCGCTGGTCAATCCGCTCGGCCGCGCGCGCTGCCAGCCGCCGCCCGGCACGACAGGCTCGCCCGGCACCATCGAAGAAGCCATGGCGCTGCTCAACGCCTTGCCGAAGCCGACCAGCGCCGCCTGCTTCGTCGAGAGCCTGGATCGGCCGCTCACCGCCTACGCCACCAACAGCGCGTTCAGCGCGCAGCCAGCGCTGTCCGCGCGCAGCCCGCGCATCTTCCTCAAGCTCAACCGCCTCTGGGTATCGATCGTCATCGACGGCGAGAGCAGCTACCTGCTCGAGTTCAGCTACCTGCTGGCTGACGAGCTGCGCTCCATCAAGGGCGAGGTCGAGACTCCGCTCGAGCAGCCACTGCCGCCCAGCGCACCGTACGATCGCGTGCTCTTCGGCAGCGGGACGAATTGTGGACTCTGCCACTACGACGAAGAGCCAGTGCCCAGCATCACGTTCGCCAAAGCGTTCGCCTCCATTCCCTTTCGACCGCGCCCAGAGACGCGGGTGAACCTGGTCAATCTCGCCGACGGCGCGCGCATCTGCGACTGGAACCTCGAGCCGCGCCGCTGCGACATGCTCTCGGCGCTGTTCGACGAAGGGCCGATCATCGAAGAGGCGTTTCCGACCGAGATGCCGACGTTCTTCTAGCGCAGGCCTTGCGCGGACGCGCAAAGCCTGCGCCGCAGGCGCGCCACCCTGTGGGTATTTCTGCGCTTTCCAGCCGCTGGCACGTCAACTGCAGTCGAGCCTGGCCGAGGTTGATGATGACGAAAAAGCCCTATGTCGTAGTCGCTGGCACGGACTTCTCGACGGACGCCGCGCGAGCCATCACGGCGGCGTACGAGCAAGCGCGGAGCCGAGCACCCGCCGAGCTGCACGTGGCGCACGTCGCCTTCGCGGTCGACGTCAATTTGCAGGTCGCGCTCGCTCCCGGCGTGGAGGCGTCGACCCTACACGTTCCACGCTCTGACGAGCTGCACGCGCAGCTGCTAAAGCACCTGGACACCGTGCTCGGCAAGACGAGTCACAGCAGCGACGACGTACGCATCATCGCTCACGTAGTCGTGGACGTCCCGAGCTTTGGTTTGGCGCAGCTGGCGTCGCAGCTGGAAGCGGATCTGCTGGTCGTCGGCTCCCACGGGCGCCACGGCTTCGCAAGGTTCTTCTTGGGTTCGGTATCCGAGGGTGCGCTCAGGACTGCCACCTGCCCGGTGCTGGTCATTCCGCCGGTCCCAGCGACGCTGGAGGCCGTACCCACCATCGAGCCACCCTGCGCGCGCTGCGTGGACGCCCGCAGGGCCTCTGCCGGAGCGGAGCTGTGGTGTGAGCAGCACCGCGAGCGCCACGGGCGTCGCCACACCTACTATCAAGCCGATCGCGGAGCCCGCGAAACCAACATGCCGATGGTGATGCCGGAGCGCTGACCGAGCGGGCACGCGCCGGGCGGAAGCGACACCGGTCGTGACGCTCGGCGCTTCGCGCCGTTGCTCAGATTGAGAGCTCGGCCGGCATTGTCAGCGGCAGCGCCACGTGAAAGCTCGTCTTTCCAGGCCGGCTACTGACGTCGATGGTGCCGCGGTGATCGGTGACGATGCGGTGGCTGATGGCGAGCCCCAGGCCCGTGCCACCCTCCTTGGTGGAGTAGAAGGCGTCGAAGATTGGCGCGTCGGGGTTCGGTAGCCCAGGGCCGTCGTCCTCGACGTCGATGAAGACGTGTCGGGGACCGCGACGGCCACGCAGGCGTACGTTGCCACCGCCGGCCTGCCCGGTGGCTTCGACCGCGTTGTTCAGCAAGTTCAGCAATACCTGCGTCAGCTTGGCCGCGTCCGCCGGAAACTCGACGTCCGAGCTCGGCACGTCGCAAATGAGCTGGACCCGCGACTCCCCCGCAGCCGCCGCGACCAGCGAGCAAGCGTGTTCCAGCGCCTTGATCAGGCTCGTGGGCTTGAGCTCGATCGGCTTGGGCCGCGCAAAGTCCAAGAACTCGGTGACGAGATTGGCGAGGCGCTTGATCTCGTCGCCGACCACGCGGGTCGCCTCCAGCATTTCCTGCTCGTTGGATTTGCGCTTGATCGCGCGCTCCAAGAACGAAACATGCAGCTGCGCGCCATTCAGCGGGTTGCGAATCTCGTGAGCCAAGCCGGCCGCGAGCGTGCCGATGGCAGCCAATTTTTCGTTCTGCCGCGCCCGCTCCTCCTTGGCCTTCTCGTCGGTGATGTCTCGACCGGTGGCCAACAGCGCCATGCCCTCGTCGAGCAAGACTGGCGACGACGCCATGCTCCAAACCACGTCGCGCAACTTGCCCGAGCGGGTCCGCAGGGTCGTGGCGACGACTACGGGGCGCTCAGTGCCGGACAGCAGCTCCTGCAGGCGGCTTGGGAGACGCTCGGAGCCATCGTCGAGCCCGAGGGCGTCGATGAACGGCGCGCCGCAGACCTCATCGCGTGCGAAGCTCGTAACCCGTTCAGCCTCGCGATTGAACAGCACGATCGCTCCCTCGCGGTCCAGGCCTACGATGATGACGCCCGCCAACTCGACGGCGCTGGCATAGCGCTCCGCGCTGGGCAAAGCAGCGCGGGCCAGGCCGAGCTCTTGCCGGTTGGCTTGCTCGATGCGCTCGACGTACGAATCCTTGTAGGCCTCGAGCATCACCGCGAGCTCCACGTCCAAAATGCGCACGAGCGCCTCGCGGGTCGGACCAGCAGCTGCGCCGAGCAACCGGTCGGCGATGCGCAGCAGCTCCACGCGAATCAGCGCCATGGCCGTCAACATGTAGCGCTGCGGCAAGCCAATCCGCACGTGAACCCGCCCGATGATGGCGGTCTGCTCGTGATAGGCCTCGTCGTAGCTTCCGCTGCAGACTCGCGTCATCCAATCGACGAGCGAGCGCTGCAGGCGCTGAATCTGCTCTTCACCCGTGAATACCGCGTGCGCGTCTTCGTGCTCACGAATGCGGTCGTAAAACTCCTTCGCGATGCGCGGCAGCTCGGGCGCGGCCTGCCGCCCGAACTCTCGCAAGAGCTCACAGTCACGCTCATTCAGCCGCACGTAGCGCTTGATCTCCTGAAAGCGTGTCTCTGGCGGCATAGGTTGTAGGGCTTTCTAACACCCGTCATGACCCACGTGAAGCAGGCGCGGTAGCCGCGTCCTGCGCAAGAATGGGTAGACGTAGTTCCTCGAGCAGCCGCGCGTAGTCGAGCGGCTTGGCGAAAAGAAGCGGAGGAGGATTGCCCAACTCCGCTGGCACGAGCAAGTGGGGGTAGCCCGTAACCACGACCACCCGTAGGCCCGGCCGACGCGAGCGCGCGTAGCGCGCGACGGCCGCTCCGTCAGCGAAGGAAATCCGAAGCTCCGTGATCAGGGTATCGGGCAGCGGGGCGCGCGCGAAGCGGGCAATCGCGGTCGCCCCGTTGCGGGCTACTTCGACGTCGAAGCCGTCGTCGCGCAAGAGCGTCGCGAGGCGCTGCGTCGTGCGAACGTCGCTGTCGACGAGCAGGACCTTGTTCGACCGAGGGAGCACGCTGGACATTCTTCGATACCCTCGACGTGCAAAGAATCGGCCAAGCCGCAGACGCTCGGTTTTCCGGCTGGAGCGCCCTCTCCTGCGCTGGTGAGCCGGATTCCCGCGCTAGATTTTCGCACCCGCGAAAATCCTGCGCGGCACGTCACAGTCGCCCGGGAAAAGTCTGCGCAAAGCCGCTCGGCACGTGTCTTGCGATGCCCCGCGCGGAATGTCCTCCGAGGTCGAGAAATTCAATTACGACGACGCCGTCGTGCGCAAGTTCGCGTTCGCGACTGCGGCTTGGGGTGTCGTCGCCACGCTGGTTGGTCTGTGGCTCGCGCTGATGCTGGTGATGCCTCAGCTCAGCTTTGGCCTGCCGCAGCTAACTTTCGGTCGCCTGCGACCGTTACACACCAACGCCGCCATCTTTGCCTTCGCCGGCAACGCGGTGTTCGCCGCCATCTACTACTCCAGCCAACGCCTGCTGAAGGCGCGCATGTTCAGCGACGCGCTCAGCAAGTTCCACTTCTGGGGCTGGCAGGCCATCATCGTGGCCGCCGCGCTCACGCTGCCCTTCGGCATCACGCAGTCCAAGGAGTACGCCGAGCTGGAGTGGCCCATCGACATCGCCATCGCCGTCGTCTGGGTCGCGTTCGCCGTGAACTTCTTCGGCACCATCGCCAAGCGACGTGAGCGGCACATCTACGTCGCGATCTGGTTCTACATCGCGACCATCATCACGGTCGCCATCTTGCACATCGTGAACAACTTGGCGCTGCCGGTCAGCGCGACCAAGAGCTACTCGCTGTACGCGGGTGTCCAAGATGCGTTCATTCAATGGTGGTACGGCCACAACGCCGTCGCGTTCTTTCTGACCACGCCGTTTTTGGGCCTGATGTACTACTTCTTGCCCAAGGCCGCGAACCGGCCGGTCTTCTCGTACCGGCTGTCGATCCTGCACTTTTGGTCGCTGGTCTTCATCTACATCTGGGCTGGCCCGCACCACCTGCACTACACGGCCTTGCCCGAGTGGGCGTCGACGCTGGGCATGCTGTTCAGCGTGATGCTGTGGATGCCGTCGTGGGGCGGCATGATCAACGGCCTGCTCACGCTGCGCGGCGCCTGGAACCGCGTCGCTGAAGATCCCGTACTCAAGTTCTTCGTGGTGGGCGTGACCTTCTACGGCATGGCGACCTTCGAGGGCCCGCTGCTCTCCATCAAGAGCGTCAACGCGCTGTCGCACTACACGGACTGGACCATCGCGCACGTGCACAGCGGCGCCCTGGGCTGGAACGGCTTCATGACGTTCGGCATGCTGTACTGGCTTGCCCCGCGCATCTTTCAGACCAAGCTCTGGTCCAAGAAGCTGGCCGAGGCGCACTTCTGGGTCGGCACGTTCGGCATCCTGCTTTACATCGTGGCCATCTACGCGGCTGGCGTCACGCAAGGTTTGATGTGGCGCGCCTTCGATGCCAGCGGCCGGCTAGCGTATCCGGACTTCGTCGAGACCGTGGTGCGCTTGATCCCCATGTACTGGGTGCGCGTCGTGGGCGGCACACTGTTCGTGGCGGGTATGATCATGGGCCTCGTCAACCTGGTGATGACCTGGCGCGGCCGTCCCGCCCAATACACCGAGCCGGCGGACGAAGCGCCTCCGCTCGGCCCGTACACGGGCTTCACGCCCAAGCTGGAGATCCCACGCTACAGCCAAATGACCGACACCGGTCATCGCTTGGTGTACTTCGCCAAGGCGCAGTGGCACCGCGTTTGGGAGCGCAACCCGCTGAAGTTCGCGCTGTGGGCTACGGCCGCCGTCATCGTCGCTTCGGCGCTCGAGATGGTGCCTACGTTCCTGATTCGCTCGAACGTGCCGACCATCGCTTCGGTCAAGCCGTACACACCGCTCGAGCTGGTTGGGCGCGACATCTACGTGGCCGAAGGCTGCTACAACTGCCACTCTCAAATGATTCGGCCGATTCGGGCCGAGACCGAGCGCTACGGCGAGTACTCGAAGCCGGGCGAGTTCATCTACGATCGGCCGTTCCAGTGGGGCTCGCGGCGCATTGGACCCGACTTGCAGCGCGAAGGCGGCAAGTACCCGGACCTCTGGCACGTTCGCCACATGCAGGACCCGCGCTCCACCACGCCGCAGTCGATCATGCCCGCCTACGCCTGGCTCGAGACCAGCGAGCTCGACTACGGCTCGGTGCAAAAGCGCGTGGACGCCATGGCCATGCTGGGCGTTCCCTACGGCAAAGCCGTGCTGGAGGGCGAGCAGATGGCGCGCGCTCAAGGGCGTGAAATCGCAGCGCGCATCGCCAGCCAAGGTGGCCCCAAGAACCTCGAAAGCAAGCAAATCGTTGCCATGGTTGCTTACCTGCAACGCCTCGGCACCGACATCAAGCAGCAAGGTCATTGAACATGAAGCTCAGCGACGTCGTCTCCCACCTTCACCTCAGCGTTTTCGCGGAGGTCCCCCTGCTCATCTTCATGGGCGTCTTCATCGGTGCCTGTTGCTACATGCTCCAGCGCGACGCCCGCTTCGAGCAGGCTGCGCGGTTGCCGCTCCGTAACGAACGCGACTCGCAGAGGCCGCAATGAGCGACGCAAAACCCTCGAACACGGCGGAGCCTCGCGAGCAGGAGTCTGGCGCTGGCGACCACGACCAGCTGCTCGATCACGCCTACGACGGCATTCGCGAGTACGACAACCCGCTGCCGCGCTGGTGGGTCTGGATTTGGGCGGGCAGCTTCTGGTTCTCGGTCGGCTACTTCTTCCACTACCACGTGTCGCACAACGGCACGTCGGTGGCGGCCGAGTACGACCAAGAGGTGGCTGCAGCGCGCGAGCTCGAGGCCAAGGCTAGCCTGGCCGCGCCCGTCAGCGAAGAGTCGCTGGGCAAGCTGATGGCCGACGCGGACCTGATGAAGGACACGCAGACGCTGTTCGCCGCGCGCTGCGTCGCCTGCCACGGTGACAAGGCGCAGGGCTCCATCGGCCCCAACCTGACCGACAACGCGTGGATCCACGGCAAAGGTAGCCTCACCGACATCTTCGCGACCATCGATCAAGGCGTGCTCGCCAAGGGCATGCCGGCCTGGGGCAAGCAGCTCTCGCCTATCGAGGTGCGCAAGCTCGCGGCGTTCGTCGGCGCGCAGCGTGGCAAAGCGGTGCCGGGCAAAGCGCCCGAGGGCACCGTCGTCGACCACTACTGAAGGGCTATGTCCGTCCCGATCTCACCCGAACGCGTGCTGCCGACGCTCAACGCCGACGGCACGCGCAATCGCATCCGGCCGCGGCTCTACGACGGACGGCTGCTACGCGCCCGGCGCTGGGTAGCGTGGGCCTTGATCGCGCTGTTCGTCGGGCTGCCTCTGCTGCGCATCGGCGGCAAGCCGGCGATCTTGCTCGACGTGGTCAAGCGCGAGTTCGTGCTCTTCGGGCGAACCTTCTTGGCCACCGACGGTGTGCTGCTGATGTTGCTGATGCTCAGCATCTTCGTGACGATCGTGCTCACCACGGCGCTGGTCGGGCGAGCGTGGTGCGGCTGGGCGTGCCCGCAGACCGTCTACATGGAGTTTCTGTTTCGCCCGCTGGAGCGGCTCTTCGAAGGACCGCGCGAAGCGCAGCTGCGGCTCGACAAAACGGGCGCGAACAGCCGCCGCGTCGCCAAGAACGTCGTGTACTTGCTGCTGGCGTTCGTGCTCGCCAACGTCTTCTTGGCCTACTTCGTCGGGACGGACGCGCTTCGGCACTGGGTGCTGGAGGCTCCGAGCCAACACCTCGGCGGGTTCAGCGTCGTGATGGTGACCACGGCGCTGGTCTTCTTCGACTTTGCCTACTTCCGCGAGCAAATGTGCACGGTCATTTGCCCTTACGCGCGCCTGCAGTCCGTGCTGCTCGATCCCAAGTCGCTGCTCGTTGGTTACGACGCGCGGAGGGGCGAGCCTCGCAGTAAGGGCAAGGCGACGCAGCCCGGCCACGGCGACTGCATCGATTGTCAGGCGTGTGTGGTCGCCTGTCCGACCGGTATCGACATTCGACAGGGGTTGCAGCTCGAGTGCATCGCGTGTGGGCAGTGCGCAGATGCGTGCGATTCGATCATGGATCGCATCCACAAGCCGCAGGGCCTGATCCGCTACGCCTCGCAAGCGGCGCTCGAGACCGGCAAACCGAGCCCCATGCTGCGCCCCCGCGTCGCCGTCTACGGACTGGCCTTGCTCGGGCTCGTGGTCACGCTGCTGCTGGTCGGGGGTAAGCCCGCAGCGCCGGAGATCACCTTGCTGCGCGGCTTGGGAGCGCCGTTCAGCGAAGCGGGCGCAGAGGTCATCAATCAGCTTCGGCTGAAGGTGCGCAACCGCACGAGTGAGCGACGCAGCTTCAGCGTAAGCGTGGTCGGCATGCCCTCCGCCCGAGTCGTCGCCCCCGAGCTGCCGCTCGAGGTTGCGCCCGGCGAGCAGGGCATCGCCAACTTCTTCGTCGTGGCGCCGCGCTCGGCGCTGCAGGGCAGCCAGCGCGTTCAGCTGCGCGTGGGCGACAACCAAACCGGTGAGCTCGTGCCGTACACGTTGCTAGGTCCGGAGGCAAAACCATGAGTATCGAAGCATCGACCGCCAACCAAGCCGGGCGCTACTGGGCTTGGGTCCCAGCGCTGCTCCTCGGCAGCATGCTGGCCGGACTCGGTACGCTCGCGTACATCGCGATTGACGATCCGCATTTTGCGCTGGAGCCCGACTACTACGCCAAAGCCGTGAAGTGGGACCAAGCGCAGGCCAGAGCCGCCGAGAGCGCCGCCAGCGGCATCCGGCTCGAAGTCCTTCAGCCCCTCGCCTCAGATGCCTTCGGGCAAGCCGAGCTGCGCCTGCGGGTCGTCGATCACGAGCAGAAGCCGCTCACGGGGGCGCGAGTACAGGTGGAAGCGTTTCCCAACGCGTACGCGGCCAACGTTCAACACGCCACGCTGCAAGAGGTTACGCCCGGGGTCTACTCGTGCAAGCTCGCAAGAGCCAGCGCGGGTCTGTGGGAGCTGCGCATCAGCATCGAGGAAGGCTCTCGGCACTTTTCCCAGGCGCTGCGCCAAGACATCTCGAAGGGACCCGGCGCGTGACGTTGGCTTGGCTGGTTCCCATGGTAACGGCCGGACTGTTCGGCAGCGTGCACTGCGTCGGCATGTGCGGCGGGCTCATCGCCGTCGCCAGCGACGGAGCTGCGGGTGTGCGTGAGCGCGCGCTCGTGCAGCTGGGCTACCAAAGCGCTCGGCTCGTCAGCTACCTGGCGCTCGGCGCCGCCGCTGGGGCGCTCGGGCGCGCCCTCGATCTGGCAGGTCAGGCCGCGGGGCTCGGCAAGGCCGCGGCCATCGTGGCCGGCGTGACCATGACCGCGTGGGGGCTTTGGGCCATGTTGTCGACAGTCGGCGCGCGCTTTAGCCTGCGGCTGCCTCAGCTGCGAATTCTACCGGCGGCCGCGCTCACGTGGCTCGGGCGCGCACAGCGGCTGTCACCCACCCTGCGCGCTGCCTTGCTGGGCGGCAGCTCGGCGCTCCTACCTTGCGGCTTTCTCTACGCTTTCGCGCTAGCGGGCGCAGCCACCGGCAGCCCCTTGGGTGGCGCGCTCGTGATGGGCTCGCTGTGGCTCGGCAATCTGCCCGCGCTGCTCGGTTTTGGTTGGCTGATGAGCGGCGTGCTGTCGCGCTTGAAGCGAAGCATCCCCCTGCTCAGCGCTGCCAGCGTGTTTGCGCTCGGCGTGCTCACGTTGAACAGCCGCACGAGCTTGCCGGCTTTCGCGGTAGCGGCGGTGACCAAAGCCGCGGCTCAGCCGGCGTCACGCCCCGCGCTGGCGGCTCCGATGCCCAGCGACTGTCCCTTTCACAAGCACTTGAAGCCATGAGCAACGCGTTCGACCTGCGACCTGCCACGCCAGCAGCCACCGAGCCCGTGCCGTGCGCGCACTGCGGCTTGCCGGTACCGCAGGCGCTCGTCAGCTCGAGCGAGCGCTCGTTTTGCTGCGCCGGTTGCCGCTCCGTGTTCGAGATCGTGAGAGCCGCCGGGCTCGGTGCCTACTACCAGTATCGCGATCCGGAACAAGCGGCGCCGGCTCGTGGCGCCACGCCCCGCAAGTACCAAGAGCTCGACGAAGACAGCTTTCAGAGTCGGCACTGCCAGAGCGGGCCCAACGGCGAAAAATCCGTCGAATTGCTGCTGGAAGGCGTGCACTGCTCGGCCTGCGTCTGGCTGGTTGAAAGGGTTGGCAGGGTCGTGCCGGGCGTCAGCAGCGCCCGCCTCGATATGTCGCGCAACGTGGTCAGCGTGACCTGGAATCCCCAGCAGACGCAGCTCAGCCGCATCGCGCGTGGCCTGGAGTCGCTGGGCTATCCGGCTCATCCGCTGGGTGAGTCGCAGCTCGTCACGGGTCGGGCTCGGGACCGCGCCTTGCTGCTTCGGCTCGGGATTGCGGGCGCCGCCGCCGGCAACGTCATGCTGATGGCCTTTGCGCTCTACAGCGGGGCCTTCAGCGGCATGGAGCCCATGTACCGCGCCTTGTTCCGTTGGACGAGCCTGGCGATCGCCACGCCGACGGTGTTTTGGGCAGGGTCGGTGTTCTTGCGTGGTGGTTGGGCCGCGCTGCGCACCCGTACTCCGCACATGGATCTGCCCGTCAGCGTGGGCATCTTGGCGGGCTACGCGGGCGGCGCCATCAACACGCTCACGGGCGGCGGCGAAATCTACTTCGACTCGCTGTGCACGCTGATCTTTCTGCTCTTGGTCGGCCGCTACCTGCAAGCGAGCCATCACCGTCGCTCCACGACCCAGAGCGACCTGGTCGCGGCCCTGGCGCCGCGCAGCGCTCACCTGGTCGAAGGCGACGCGGAGCGCGATGTCCCGGCTGACGCCGTACTCACCAACGCCATCGTGCGGGTGGCTGCTGGCGAGCGCATTCCGGTCGACGGCTTGGTGCTGCGAGGCAGCGCGAGCGTCGACACCAGCTTGCTGACCGGCGAGCCCATGCCGGCCGAAACCCAGGTTTCCGACCGCGTGTACGCGGGAACCACCTGCCAAAGTGGCGAGCTGTGGCTGCGCACGGAAGCCGCAGGAGACGCGACGCGCCTTGGCCGCTTGCTGACGAGCGTCGCTGTCACGCAACGCCAGCGAGCGCCCATCGTGCGTCTGGCGGATCGCGTCGCTGGTTACTTCGTGGTGGCAATCTTGATCATCGCGGCCATCACGCTCGGACTTTGGCTACACTTGGACCCAAGCCACGCCATCGACCACACCGTGGCGCTGCTCGTCGTTACCTGCCCGTGTGCGCTGGGCATGGCAACCCCCCTGGCCGTCAGCGCTGCGCTCGGTCGCGCTGCCAAGGCGGGCATCTTGTTCAAGGGCGGCGAGTTCATGGAAGAGCTGGCCAAGCCGGGCACCATCGTGTTCGACAAGACAGGCACGCTCACGCTCGGCCAACCCGAGCTGGTGACGTGGCTGGGTGACGCGGCCTGGCAGGCACCGGTGCGCGCGCTCGAGCGCCACAGCTCGCACCCGCTGGCGCGCTCGCTGCAGCGCGCCTTCCCTGACAACGACCTCTTGGTGGAGAACGTCCAGGAGCTGCCGCAGGGCGGAATTTCCGGGCTTGTCGCAGGGTCGCGCCTGCTGGTTGGCGCGCCCGCGGTGGTGGAAAAACAACTGGGGCAATTGCCAGGATGGGCGCAAAAGCTCGTGCTCAACCATGCTGCTGCGGGCCGCACGCCGGTGCTCGTCGTCGCCGATGGCGTGGTGCGCGCAGCGCTGGCGTTCGGCGACAAGCTGCGCCCCGAAGCCAAGCAAAACCTGAGCGAGCTGACAGCGCTTGGCTACGATTTCGAAATCTTGTCGGGCGATCATCAGAGCGTCGTCGACAGCATCGCGCGCGAGCTGGGCATCGCCCAGGCAGCGGCGCGCGGCGGACAATCACCCGAAGCCAAGCTAGAGCGGATCCAAAGCTTGCGCAGAGCTGGCCGGCGCGTGATCATGGTCGGCGATGGCGTGAATGACGCTGGCGCCATGGCCGCGGCCAACGTGGGCTTGGCCGTACATGGCGGCGCCGAGGCCTGCCTGCGCTCGGCGGACGTTTTTGCCACACGCGCGGGACTTGGCCCGGTAGCAGACGCAGCGCGCGGCTCACGCCGCACCTTGGCTGCCATTCGTCGCGGCGTCGGGATTTCGCTGGCTTACAACGTGCTCAGCGTCGGGCTCGCTGGGCTCGGCCTATTGAGCCCACTTTTCGCTGCTATCTTGATGCCGCTCAGCTCCATTTCCGTGGTTTCGTTGGCGCTCCGAGCCAAAACCTTCGAGAAGGCAGCGACGTGACCATCATCTTCCTGATCTTGCCCATCACGCTTCTTCTGTCGCTCAGCGCGGTCGCCGCCTTCGCTTGGGCTACTCGAGGCGGGCAATTCGACGACCTGCAAACGCCCGCGCTGCGTGCGCTGCACGATCCTACAGCCGCGCCCCCCTCCCCGGAGGCCGCTCGCAGCACAGCCGCCGCCGCCGCCCGACTGGCGACGAAGTAGGCATGACGCGCGACGTGTTGGCGCTCAACGCTGGCTCTTCCACCTTGAAGGTCAGCCTGTATCGCTTCGAAGCCGAGTGTGAAACGGAGCTATTTGCCCGGACGCTGCAGCTGAAGGACGGCGACGACGCTCGGCTGCTGGAGCAGCTACTGCCGCAGCTGGTCGCTGCCGGCGGCAGGCTTCCCGACGCCGTGAGTCACCGACTGGTGCACGGCGGCGAGCGCTTTTCCGGGCCGACGAGGGTCGACGACGTCGTCCTCGAGCAGCTCGCCGAGTTGGTCGACCTGGCTCCCTTGCACCTTCCTCCGGCGCTCGCGCTCTTGAAGCGGGCGCGCGAGCACCTGCGCGGCGTGCCCCACGTCGCGTGCTTCGACACGGCGTTTCATCGCACGCTGCCCCCCGTCGCGCGTCGCTTGGCTCTACCCCACCAGCTCTACGAGAAAGGCATCCGACGCTACGGGTTTCACGGGCTCTCCTGCGAATACTCGCTCTCGGTGCTGAAACCGGCCCCGCCGCGTGTCGTCGTCGCCCACCTGGGCAGCGGAGCAAGCCTTACGGCGATTCGCGACGGTCGCTCCGTCGACACCAGCATGGGGCTCACCCCCAGCGGCGGCATCCCGATGGGCACGAGACCGGGTGATCTCGATCCGGGCGTGCTGCTGCATCTGCTACGCACCGGCCAATACTCCGCTAACTCACTAGAGGAGCTGATCAACCACGCCTCGGGGCTCAAAGGCCTAGCTGACAGCTCGAACATGGCAGAGCTGCTGACGCGCGTCGAAAGCGGCGACGCTCGCGCCCAAGCTGCAGTCGAAACGTTTGCCTACGGCATCAAGAAGCAGCTCGGCGCCTACTTGGCCGTGCTGGGCGGGCTCGATTGCCTGGTATTCACCGGAGGCATCGGCGAGCACGCCCCCCGAATCCGCCAGCTGGCGTTGGCTGGGTTCGAAGAGTTGGGCATCGAGCTCGACGCGACGTTGAACGCAAGCAATGCACCCAGCATCAGCTCGGGCAGGTCACGCGCTCAGGTACGCATCATCAAAGCCAACGAAAACCTCGTGCTCGCGCGAGCAGCCCACGCCGTCATTTCGACGAGCTAGCCCAGAGAAGCATCGCTGGGAGGCGCGGAGCTCGGGGTGAGCCTGAGCTGAGCCAAGAGATCGTCCAAGTCGGCCTGGGACGCGGGCAAGCAACTGACCAGGCGCGACGCATGCTGGCGAACCCAGGTCGGAGAACGCTCGCTGACGACCGCTCGGTTCTCGACTCCGAGTAGCTCACGCCATTGCCGGCGGCGCCGCGCGCCGTAGTGCTCGCCAAAAGGCGCGCTGCCGGGGCGCCGCAGCGCCTCGCCAATCCGCAACGCCAGCTCGTCGGCTTCGTCCAGCCCGACGTTGACGCTCTGGACGCCGACCGGTCCCGTCAGGTGCGCGGCCTCGCCCGCGAGCCAAACCCGGCCGCTGCCAAAGCGCTCGACCAGCGCGTGCCGAAACTCGGCCACGCCACCCCACTCGCACCTCTCCGGGTCTTGCGCGTACCAAGGCATCCGCGCGTGCAACAGCTCACGCAAGGCGCCGATGTCGGGCGCCTTGTTGAGTGATTGGCCGAGCTGAAAGCTGAAGCGGGACCTATCGTCTTGTAACGGATAGACCGAGTTGACGTAGTCCTCCGCAAACGCAAGCTGCGCTTCATGTCCTGCTCGACCCGTAGCCGCGTCGAAGAAGGCGAAGCTCTCCAGCCCGCCGCAGTCGACGAACTGAATGCCGAGCGCCTCGCGAACCGTCGACTCGTACCCGTCGGCTCCAACCACGAAATCTGCCTCGAAAGACAGCACCTCGGGCGCCGCGCCTGGCCGCAGCATGCGCGCCGAGTCTTCGTGGACCAGGCGACCCCACACGCCCCCAGCGTCTTGCTGCAGCACCGCCAGCCGCGTATTCCACTCGATGGGTACGCCGCTCGTCTCGAGCGCGTGGCAAAGCGCCTGCCGCAGAACGTCTTGCGGCATGGTCAGCGCGCCCGCCGCGACCCCGGCGGCGCCGGGAAGCTGCAGCACGGCGCGTCGCTCGTACTCCGTGTAGACCGTTAGGTGCGTGACTGGTCTTCCCCGCCAGAATAGCGCCGCCGCGACGCCGAGGTCGTTCAGCAGGCGCAAGCTCTGGGGGTGGAGCACGACGGGATAGGAGTGCGCGCGATACTCCGGCTGCTGCTCGATGAGCCTGACGTCGAGGCCTTGCCGCCTCAAGCGCAGGGCCGCCAGCAGGCCAACCGGCCCCGCGCCCACCACCAACACCTGCGTGCGCCCTTGTGCGAATGAATTGGTCGAGACCATGGCGTCCTTCTCGCGCGACGTTAAAAGAACGTCGGCATCGACCCGGGAAAAAACTCCTCGACGATGCCGCCGCCATCGAACAGCGCCGAAAGCATTTCGCAACGATGCGGCTCGGCGCTCCAATCGCAGAGTCTGCGTTCGCCGAGCAGCCCCTCCAGCCCCACGCGCGACTCGTTGCGAGGCCGAAACGCCGTCGAGGCAAAGGCTTGCGTGAACGAGACGCCTGGCGCCGGGACTTCGGACGTGTGGCAGAGCCCGCAGGCGGTGCCGGCGCCAAAGCGCACGCGCTCGTAAGGCGCGCTCGGCGGCAAAGCCTCGTTGATGGGCAGCAGCACCTCGCCCTTGATCGAGCGCACGTCGTCGGGCTCCAAGTGACTGAACTCGATGAGGTAGCTGCTGTCGCCGTCGATCACGACCGACAGCCACAAGCGACCGATACGCAGGAACACGCGCGGGCTCCTGGCCGACAGCGCCGGCTGCGCGCTGAACACGCTGCTGGTCGCAAACGCCACGAGTGGCCGGTCCAAGCTTTGCAAAAAGCAGGCGACGCTGGTCGGCTTCGGTAGCGCGTTCAGCAGCGCGATGGCTTCCTCGATGGTCTGGGGCGAGCCGTTCATACCGACCGGCGGCTGACAGCGAGCCGTCCCGAGCGGGTTGGGCGCCCCGCCGCCACCGCTTGCCGCGAGCACGCCGCCGCCACCACCCGCCGCGGGAGTTGCCCCCGGCTCGTCACCGGCGTCGGCCGAGCAACTCAGGCTGAGCGCCGCCAACCCGACGACGAGCTGGCCGGTGAGTCGTGCGCTCCCCGAAGGGCCGAATTTCTTTCGCATGCTTTCAGGTGATCCGCGCAGTTCCTGCGCTTGGGAGCAACGAAACGGTTGCTAGGGCTGCCAATTGCAAGCGCCGTGCTCAGTACCCGCAGCGCGGCGGCGCGGTCCTTGATCTACAGAGTTGCTTGGCTTTTTTGCCTGGTTGACGCTCGTGCTTTCAGGGGGCTATGCGATATCCAAGGCAGTTGAGCAGCACCGCTCCAGCATCGCTCCCGCCCCAACGCCCATCGGCGCGGTTCGGTGTTGGACTGCTGGCCGTTGCGCTCGGCGCCGCGGTCTTCGCGATCGCGTTCCGGGCGGCGCTGGGTTTCGTGGTGCACCGCTTCGGCAACGGACCCGATGTCGTGTCGGCAGCTCGTCAAGCGCCGGTTTGGCTGCGGCTGCTCGCGCCAGGGGTCGGCGGCCTGCTCGCTGGCCTGTTGGGCCTGATGGTAGCCCGAGCGCCCGCTGGCCAGGGTGTCGCAGACGTGATGGAGGCGGTCGTGCTCGGCCGCGTACGGCTCTCGATGCGCGTCACGCTGCTCAAGTCGCTTTCGTCGTGGCTAGCAATCGCGTCCGGTGGGTCGCTCGGCCGTGAAGGTCCGTTGATTCAGTTCGGCGGCGCGCTCGGTAAATGGCTGAGCGACGAGCTAAAGCTGTCTCGCACGCGGACGCGCGTGCTGATCGCGGCCGGTACTGCGGCTGGCTTCGCGGCCGCTTACAACACGCCGTTCGCGGCGGTGCTGTTCGTGCTCGAGGTCGTGCTGGGGGTGGTCGCGCTCGACACCATCGTGCCGGTCGTGATCGCGACGGTGGTGGCGACGGCGCTGACGCGCGCCGTGGTCGGCGAAGGTCCGATCTACGGGCAACGCGCGTTTCAACTGTCGTCGCCGCTCGAGCTGGTCGTCTTCGCAGGCTTGGGCCTGTTCGTCGCGGTCGGGGCGCAGGGCTTCATGCGCCTGCTCTCACTGGGCGAGCAGCTGTTTCGGCAGCCCTGGTTGAAGCCGCCCTGGCGCTCGGCGCTGGGCGGGCTCTTGGCTGGCGCGCTGGTGGCCGTCATGCCGGAAGTGGCGGGCAACGGGTACGAGCCGCTCAACGCCATCCTCAACGGCAGCTTCGCCGTGAAGTTCACGCTGCTGCTGCTCCTCGGCAAATGCTTGGCCACCACGGCTTCGGTGTCGTCGGGCAGCCCCGGCGGTGTGTTCACCCCCACGCTGCTCCTCGGCGGCGGCTTGGGCTTCGCCTTCGCGACGCTGCTGTCCAACTTCGGCATGCAACTGGGGCCCGCTGGAGGATACGCCTTGGTCGGTATGGCCGCCGCCACCGCCGCCACCACGCACGCTCCGCTGATGGCCGCGGTGATGGTCTTCGAGCTATCCGGCGACTACGCGATCGCGCTGCCGCTGCTGCTTGCCACGGGGCTCGCCACCTTCGCCTCGCGGCGCATGCGCAGCGATTCCATCTACACCTCGGAGCTACGCCAGCGAGGTGTGGCTTGGCAGCTCACGCTGGACGGCCGGCGCACGGAGTAAAAATCCTGGCCATCGAGCCCCGCGCTCTGGTACGTCCATAGCGCAGAGTTGCAATGGATCTGCACCAACTGAAAACCTTCGTGTCTGTCGCGCGCGAGCGCAGCATCACCCGAGCTTCCGAGCAGCTGCACTTGAGCCAGCCAGCGGTCAGCGCCCAGATCAAGGCGCTCGAGGACGAGCTGGGTCTGCTTTTGTTCGAGCGCACGCCCCGCGGCATGAGCCTGACGAGCGAGGGTGAGCGCATCTTGGCCAAGTCGGAGCGAGCGCTCGCCGCGCAGCAGGAGCTGATGGCAGAGGCCACGCGAATCAAGGGCCAGGTGGGAGGCAAGCTCCAGCTGGGCGTGGGCGGCAGCTCCAACAAGGAGGCCATCGGCTACCTCATCACCTTGCTCGCCGAGCGCTACCCCGGGGTGGAGGTGGCGCTGAAGCACGGCTCGTCACAAGAGGTCTTGGCCGGCGTCCGCAACGGCAGCATGGACGCCGGCTACTACAACGAGGCTGACGTGCCCGGTCAGGACCTGGACACCGTGGAGGTAGCGCGCTTCCGCATTCATCTTGCCGCCGCGCCTGGGTTGGTTCCTTCGGCGGCCTCGCCCGATTGGCGCGCGCTGGCCGAGCTGCCCTGGATCTATCCGACGTCGAGCACGTGCTGTAGTCACGCCGCAGAGGCTTTGTTCAAACAGCACCAATTTCGCCCGCAGCGCGTGATTAGCGTGGACAGAGGTAGCGTTACCCGCTCGCTGATTGCCAGCGGTCTTGGCCTTGGATTGCTCCACGCCGATGCCGCCAAAGCTGCAGCAGCTCGCGGCGAGGTCGAGCTGCTGCACGAGATGGACCGGCCCGTGCGAATCCTGTTCGTGACCCTCGCCAGCCGGGCTCAGGAGCCTTTGGTGGCTGCTGCCAGCTCCGTAGTACGCGACCGAGCCGGCTCGTAGCCGCGCCCGCGGCGCCGAATTAGCCATTCCGCCACGACCAGATTGATTGCCCACGCGGCGCTCATCAGCACGTCCCTCGAGAGGCCCAGCACTGGCCCGCCAAGCAACATCATCAGCGGCAGAAAGAGCAGGGCCTGCGTGCCCGCTCCTTGCCCCAGCGCGTAGGCGCGAATCATCCAGGCTTCGTGCTGAGTGAGGTCGCGTCGAACGATGCTGAGCCAGCCCATGATGACCGAGGCAAGCATGGCCACCCCGACCACCAACCTCACGCAGTATAGGAGCGGGCCTTGGAGGCTCGAAGGAATGGCGAGGGCCACGGTCATCCAGATGCCCGTCGCGCCAGTCAGCAAAGCGCATCCGAGCAGCAGCACACCCGCGCGGCGGTGCCAGCCGCGCCAGCGCAGCCGGATGGCCGTCGAGAACTGGAAAGCGCCGAGGAGCGCGTAGACGCTGGCAGCAACGATATGAACGACGACCAGGACGGGCGCGGCGAAGAACCTCGCGTCGTCGGGCGCCGCGGGCACGCCGTCGGAAAGGCTCTTCAGACGCGCGACCCCGCCCAGCATAGGCACGAGGCTGAACGCGATCAGCAGCGCCGGCACCTTGAAATCGGCTCGAGTCAGCTTGATCATGCTACGCTCCGTTTCGCGCTCGACCAGAGAGCGATACCGACGAGCAGCGACAAGAGCGCGGCAAAGCCTGCGGCACCAAAGGCCGCGGCATTGCCACCGAGCGCGACCACCCCGCCCAGCAGCGGCACGCCGAGCCCCAGGCTCACGTCGAAGCAGGCAGCATAAGCGCCGAGCGCGACCCCGCGATTCTGTGGAGGCACCCGCCGGATGGCTTCGACCCCGAAGGCAGGGAACGCCAGCGAGAAGCCAAACCCGGTGAGCGCGGTGGCCACCACCGCCATCGGCCCGGAGGTTGCAAGCCACACGCCGAGCTGACCCAAAGCAGCCAGCGCGGCAGAGCCGATGGCGATGCGCGCACCGCCGAAGCGATCGGGCAGGCCACCGAACAATAGCCGCGCCAGCACGTACGCCGCGCCGAACGCGCTCAGCGCGGCGGCGGCGTGGGGCCACGACCGTTCAGCGAACAACAACGTCGAAAAAGCCGCGATCGCGCCGAAGCTGAGCGCGCTCAGCGCGAGGCCCGAACCCGGCAGCGCGATCAACCTGACGACGCGGTAGAAAGGCAGCCGCGCACCGCCCACTGGCTCGACGCTTCGCGCACGGCGCACCGCCGCGAGCGCCAAGACCGGCGAGAGCGCAGCAGCCGCGCACATCGCTACGAAGCCGAAACGCTCGGCCAGGCTCGAGCCGAGCGGCGCCCCGACGGCGAGCGCGCCGTACATGGCGACGCCCACCCACGCCATGACGATACCCGAGCGCTCACGGCCGGCCAGCGCAACGCCCCAAGACAGAGCGCCCGTGATGACCAAGCTCTCGCCTGCTCCGAGCAGCGCACGCCCGACCATCAGCACCATCAAGGCTACGGATGGGGCCGAAATGGCATGTGACAAGGCGTAGGCGGCACCGGCCAGAGCGGAAAGCATCAGCCCCAGGCGCGCGGCGGCCCTTGGCCCACGTTGATCGGCGCGCTTGCCAGCGGCGTGGCGGGTCAGGAGTGTCGCCCAGGACTGTGAGCCGATGGCGACGCCTACCACGAACGAGCCAAACCCGAGGGTACCTTGCACGTGGACGGGCAAGACCGCGAGCGGCAATCCCATCGCCAAGAACTCGAAGAAGACGATGCTGCAAATCGGCGCGAGGTCACGCCACAACGCTGAGCTCGGAGCATGAGTTGTCATGACTGGTCTCATCCAAAGGTGGGAAAAATCCGCGCTGCGACGAGCGCGGCGGCGAACAGCCCGAGGCCGAACACCGTGTGTGTCAGCAGGCTCTTCAGCGCGCCACGGACTGGAGTTGCGGTCTTGGAAGAGGCAATGCCGGCGCCGAACGCCGGCTGCAGCACGAACCAGGGGGCCACGACGGTCGCGACGCCGACGAGCAGCGCGGGGCCCAGCGTCGGATGGCGAGCCCACCCCAGCCCAAACGTCGTCAAGAGCACGCCCGCAAAGCCGATGCCTATCGCGTAGTGCGAGAGCCATCCGAGCAGCAGCTCTCCGCGCACCGGGGACGCCTTGGAAATGTTCTCGTGCATCAGCCGTCCACGCAGCAAGTGCCCCACCCAGCGGCCCAGCAGCGCAAACTTCAGCGACGGAACGCCCAGGCGCCGCAACAGCGCCGCCCAAGCGTCGATGGTCAACGTAGCGCCAGCGCCGATAAAGACGCCGCGAAGCACGTATTCGATTGCAGTAGACATGACATGACTCCCTTTTTCGACGCGGTCATCGGCATCGCAGTTGCTTCGGCGCTACCAGCACGGCAGCGAAGCTCAGGCTCCACCCCGAATGGTCTTCGTCCCCGCGCGCCGGCTTGGGCGTCAGCAGCAACGCCGCCACGAGCGTCGAGCCAACGAGCCCCCGCCAAGCGTGACCAATGTAAGATAGCGATTTCATGACAAATTTCCTCCTTTTGGCGCACGAACGCACGTAGCGACCCGTGCGTCGGGTCGGCTCGAAGCGCCTCCGTTGTTGCGACACACAATCTGCATCGCGACCCCCGGATGAATCCAATCGTAGTTTTGGTGGTCAGCCTTCGGGATTACTGAGGCCCCCAGCGGGCCAACGGTCGCGGCCGCGCGGTGGCGAAATCGGCGCTGCCGAATACTCTGGTAGGGTCCCCGCTCAACGGCATGAGCACTAGCGGTGATGCGGTCGACCCCGAGCTACGCCAAGCTCGCCTATCCATGTTCGGTCGCGTGCTGGCGTTCATCACGCTGGGCTTCTGCGCGCTGCTCGTCTTCACTTCCATCCGCGTCGGCAGGGCTTCGTTCCTATTCGGAAACATCCCGCTAGTCGTCGCTGCCGCCGCGTTCAGCACCTTGTGGCTCCTGCTGCGCGGTCCGCTCAGATCGCCTCGCTTCGTGCGAGGCGTAGAGCTCGCGACCCTATTCGTGGGAACCGGCGCGTTCTCGAGCATGGCCATGGTCATGGACCTGACAGCGTCACCCGACATGGTCGCTCGCACGTCCGTGAGCTACGTGCTCTTGGTCTACGCGGTCTACGTCCCGTCGACCGCGCGCCGCACGCTGCTGGTCGCCGCGCTGATGACCGTACCGCTGCTCGCCAGCATTTTCATCGCTTACAGCGCCTGGGATCCAGCGCTGTACGATCCGCCCGCAGCCACCTGGCCCAAGGGCAAGGTGGGCGACATGGCCTACTTGGCGACGACCGTCTCCGCGATGTTGTGGGCGATTGTCGTGGCCATGGCGGTGGCCTTTTCGCACACGGTGCACGGGCTGCGCAAAGCCGTGAGCGACATTCGACGACTAGGGCAGTACACGCTGGAAAAGAAGCTCGGTGAGGGCGGCATGGGCGTTGTGTACCGGGCGTCGCACGCCATGCTGCGCCGCCCCACCGCCATCAAGCTGCTGCTGCCGGACCGCGCCGGCAAGGCTGCGCTGCTTCGCTTCGAGCGCGAGGTCCAGCGCACCGCGATGCTCACGCATCCCAACACCGTCACCGTCTTCGACTACGGGCGCACGACGGATGGCGTCTTTTACTACGCCATGGAGCTGCTGGAAGGCACTTCACTGGACGAGATCGTGGAGATCGACGGTCCGCAGCCAGCGGAGCGCGTCGTGCACCTACTCGCGCAAGCCGCGGCATCACTGGCAGAAGCACACGACGCCGGCCTCATTCATCGTGACGTCAAGCCCGGCAACATTTTGGTCGTCGATCGCGGTGGTATCGCCGACCTCGTCAAGGTCGTCGACTTCGGCCTGGTGAAGGACATCGCCGCGAAGGGCAGCGGCGACACACCTCCTGACCCAACGCTTACCGCGGCCAATTCCATCACGGGAACCCCCTTGTACCTCGCCCCCGAGTCCATCCTCGCGCCAGAGACGGTCGACGCACGTGCGGACGTCTACGCGCTAGGCGCCGTGGGCTATTGGCTACTCACGGGTACTCACGTCTTCAGCGGCACTTCCATCGTCGAAGTCTGCGCGCACCACCTGCACTCTGCGCCCGAGCCACCCTCCACGCGGCTGCGCGGCCCTGTCGCCGCAGACCTGGAGAGCCTGATCTTGGACTGCCTGGCCAAGCGTCCAGAGGCTCGCCCCGCGTCTGCGCGCGTGGTGCGCGAGCGGCTGCTGGCCTGCAGCAACGCCGGCGGCTGGACCAACGACGATGCCGCGGCGTGGTGGAGCTCGCGCCGGACTCGACTGCGCTCGGGACACGCCGAGCCGCAGTCGAGCATCAGCCGCCCGCCGCTGCTCACGGTCACCCGCGTGGCCTGAGCTGCTGACCCGACCGCTCGCCAGCCCCAGCCGTCCGTCGTGGTCGGCGCCTCAGCCCTCCCGATCGGGCGGAACGAGCACGACCGGAATGCGCGAGTGCTGCAGTAGCTCTTGCGCTTGCGAGCCGAGCACCAGTCGAGAAGCCTTGTCCCGGCTATGCGTGGACATGCAAATCAGGTCGGCGCTGACGCGGCCTGCGTATTGCCACACGGCGAGCCAGGGAGACTCGTCCTCGAGCACGTGCAGCACCGTGGTGAGACCACGCGATTCGGCGTCGACCGGGACGCGCTGCTGTAGCTGCGACGTCGCCGCTCCCGCGGCGCCGTTGTCGCTGCCTTTGTCGAGCACGTGCACGAGGTGCGCGGTGCCGCCTCGGCCGAGGAGCGAGTAGCCAACGGCCAGCGCGCGATCTGCCAGCTGCGAAAAATCCGTCGGGATCACGACCACGCTCGGCGCGCGGGCAACACCGGAGCTCACGGTGCCCTGAGGGACGCACAACACGTTGCAGTCAGCCTCGTGGATGGCGTTCCGCGAGATGGAGCCTTGCCAAATGCGCTCGGCCAGGTTGCGGCGGTGACTCCCGACGACCAGCAGATCCGCTTCCTTTTCCTGAGCCAGCTGCGCCAGGTGGGTATCGACTCTGCCCCAACCTGGAGTCACGCTGAGCTTCACGGCCCCAGCCGCGTGTGGACGGCTCGCCCAGCGACCCAGATCCCCGATGAGCTGGTGGTGCACCTCCGGGCGCAAGTGGTCGAGCGGCATCGGCCCCTTCACGCCCAGCCGGTAGTGCTCCCCGAACGGCCACGCGACGTAGGCGACGGTCAAAGCCAGCTCGCTCCAGCTGCTGATGACGTCAAGCGCGCGGCTCGAGGCGTCACCTAGGCCTGAGCCGAGCAGCACCCGCAACGGACGAGTGTGCCTGCTCCAGGCCTCGACGCCGTCTGCGTTCCGGGCAACCAGAACGGGGATTGTGCCGGTTTGACACACACGCTCTGGCACACCGCCCAGCCGGCGCGAGCGACCGGAGCCCCCCTTGGCGCCCACCACCAGCAACTCGACGTCGCTGCCGGCGCAAAGCTGGAGGAGCTGCTCGACGACGTCGCCGTGCGCCACTCGCGTCTCCACCGAGATGCCGAAATCGCGGCGCAGCGGCGCCGCGTCGCTCTCCAGGCGCAGCTCAGCAGCTCCGCGATCTGCAACGTCGTCGCGAGCCTGCACGGTTACCAGGAGCAGGTCCTGTTCCCGCTGCTTGGCTATGGCAGCCGCACATCTCACGGCGGGTTCGGAGGCGGGGGAGAGGTCGGTGCCACAGATGATCATGCCGCCGCACTAAGCACTAACGATGCCAATGCTGCTCGACCGCATCCAGCGAAGGCAATCGAGCGCAATAGCCGCGGCCGTGGGGGCCAGCGCCGAACGCTTTGCGTCGACGCGCAGATCTTGCGCCCAACCGGCCTCGACAAAACCGCAGGTTCGGTGTTCTTGCGACGGCACAGAACCTGCAAATCCACGCTCTCGTGAAGGGCCTAACCGCTGAACAAGCGCGAGCTGCGCTGCAGCGGCACGGCGAAAACCGGCTACCGCAGCAGAAGCCGAAGTCGCTGCTGGCCCGACTAGGTCAACAATTCCAGAGCGCGCTGATCTACGTGCTGCTCGTCGCGCTGCTCGTCGACGTGGCGGCGTGGCTCGCGGCCGGCAGCGAGTCGGTGCCGCTCGAGGCGTTGGCCATCTTCGGCGTGCTGCTACTCAACGCGGGGCTCGGCGTCTTACAAGAGTATCGCTCGGAGCAAGCGTTGGCGGAGCTGCAGAAGCTCGGCGCTCCGAGGGTCTGGGTGCTTCGCGACGACAGCTTCGAGCGAGTCGACGCCGCCACGTTGGTGCCCGACGACGTGGTGCGGCTCGAGGCCGGTGACCGCGTGCCGGCAGACGGCGTAGCGGGCGAGAGCGAGGGGCTCAGCGTCGACGAGTCGGTGTTGACCGGTGAATCCCTGCCGATCGAGAAGCACGACGGCGACGAAGTGCAGAGCGGCAGCCTGGTAACGCATGGCCGGTCGCTGCTGCTGGTTCGGCGGACGGGCAGCAGTAGCGCGATGGGTAAGCTGGCGCTGAGCTTGGACGCCATAGACGTCTCGAAGACCCCGCTGGAGCGACGCGTCGACGACTTGGGACGCCAAATCGCCAAAATGGTCGGCGCGATTTGCCTGGGCTTGGTGCTGTTCGGCATCGCAACCGATGGCTTCGACCACTTGCTCTCGGTCGTGATGTTCGGCGTGGCGTTCGGCGTAGCCGTGGTGCCGGAGGGCATGCCGGCGATGATGACCCTGAGCCTGGCGCTGGGGGTGCAACGCATGGCTCGACGCCAGGCGGTGGTTCGGCGGTTGACGGCCGTCGAGGCCTTGGGCTCCGTCACCGTGATCGCCACCGACAAGACCGGCACGCTCACCCAAAATCGACTGTCGGTGGCGGAGCTGCGCTCCACGCAAGGCCACGACGAAGACGCGCTCTCGGCCATGGTCTTGGCCAACGACGCGGACTACGAGTCTGGCGCGGGCGATCCTTTGGAGCTGGCGCTCGTAGCCTTCGCTCGTGAGCAAGGCACCGACGTGCCCGCGTTGCAGCGTGCTTACCCAAGGCTATCGAGTCGGGGCTTCGACAGTCAATGGCGTTGCATGCGCGCGACCGTGCTCTCGCCCCAGGGTCAACAAATCGCATTGCTGAAGGGCGCCATCGAAGCGGTCATAGCGCGCTGCCGCTTGAGCGACGTCGAGCGTTTGGAGTGGCTCGAGCGCGCCGAGCGAGCTGCCCAGAAGGGCTTCAAGGTCTTGGGCTTGGCCAAAGGAACAGCCACGGCCGAGCACGAGCTGAAGTTCCTAGGCATGGTCAGCCTGTGGGACGCGCCCAGGCCAGAAGCCAAGGCGGCGGTGCGCGCAGCGCAGCGCGCCGGCATACGCGTGTTGATGCTGACCGGCGACCATCCGACGACGGCGTCGGCAGTCGCTGCGGCCGTGGGGATCCCGTCTCCGCAACCCTTGCTAGGCGACGAGCTGTTGAAGCTATCCGACTCCGAGCTGGACCTTCGCCTCACGGAGACCAACGTATTTGCTCGCATGCAGCCCGAGCACAAGCTGCGGCTGATCGAGCGATTACAGGCCAAAGGCGAGGTCGTGGCCATGACCGGCGATGGTCTGAACGACGCCCCGGCGCTCAAGCGCGCCGACGTCGGCGTCGCCATGGCCGAGCGCGGCAGCGACGTGGCGCGAGAAGTAGCGGACCTCGTGCTGCTCGACGACAATTTCGCCACCATCGTCGTCGCGATCGAGGAAGGGCGCAGCATCTATCGCAACATCCAGAGCTTCATTCGCTTCAGCTTCTCCAGCAACGTCGCGCTGATGCTCCTCGTCCTGGGTGGTGCCGTAGGCTCGCTGGGGCTTGGGTTACGAACGCAGGACGGCGGGCTGCTGCTACCTCTGACTGCCTTGCAAATCCTTTGGATCAACTTCCTCGGCGACGGGCCGCCTGCGCTCGCGCTCGCCCTAGACAGCAGCAAGAACGCGATGCTCGAGGCGCCTCGCTCGCCCAAGGCGTCGTTGCTCGAGCCGCTCGCAGCGCGCTTCGTGATCGCCGATGGCGTGCTCAAGGCTGGGTTTGGACTAGCGCTACTGGTGCTGCTGCCCAGGCTCGGAGCAAGCGCCATCGCCACCGCCAGCGCCGTCTTCCTGTACGAAGGCATCGCCAAGGTAACCAGCGTCTTTCCGGCGCGTCGTTTGGCGGGCGGGCTCCACCACAACGGTTGGGTCTACGGCGCGACCGCCGTTTCGATCGCGCTGCAGCTGGCGTGCGTCGGCGTACCGGCCTTGCGCGAGCTGCTCGACCTCTCTCCGCTCCGAGCCACGCACCTGGGCATCGTCGCCGGCGCCCTGCTCGCCACACTCGTGGCCAGCGAGCTCATCGTGCGCGTCTTGCGCGGGCGCGAAGCGCGCTACCGCGATAGCGAGACCTTCGGTGTGAGTAGCCATGCATGAACCCAATGCAAAGTTCCTAGTCCGCTTCCTGGGCGCAACCGAGACCGTGACCGGCTCGCGCTACTTGCTCGAGTCGGACCGCTCGCGGGTGCTGGTCGATTGCGGCCTGTTTCAAGGCTACAAAAAGCTCAGGCAACGCAACTGGGCGGATCCGGGGTTCGAGCCCGCCAGCGTGCAAGCGGTCATCCTCACGCACGCTCACCTCGATCACTCGGGCTACCTGCCGCGGCTCGTGAAGTCGGGCTACTCGGGTCCTGTCTACTGCACGCCCGGCACCCGCGACCTGCTCCACGTTCTGTTGCCGGACGCAGGCCACCTTCAAGAAGAGGAAGCGCGCCTCGCGAGCCGCTTCGGCTTCTCCCACCACGCTCCACCCCTGCCGCTGTTCACGCGCGAAGACGCGCTGCGATGCCTCGAGCAGCTGCGGGTCGTCGACTACCGCACCGACTTCGACGTCACCGACGAGGTGCGCGGCAGCTTCACTCGGGCCGGCCACATCGTCGGCTCGGCTTGCTTGAGGCTCGAGTTGGGCAAGTCGTCCATCGCCTTCAGCGGCGATCTCGGGCGCCCACAGGATCCGATCATGAGCCCGCCGGAACGGATCTCGGCAGCAGACTACTTGGTGGTCGAGTCGACGTACGGCGACCGCCGACACCCCACGCAAGCACCAGGGCCCGAGCTCGGTCGCATCGTCGAAGAGACGGTGGCGCGCGGCGGCGCGCTGGTAATCCCCGCCTTTGCCGTCGGACGAGCGCAGCACCTACTGCACCTCCTCGCGGGCCTGCGCCGAACGAACGGGCTGGCGAACGTGCCGATCTTTCTCGACAGCCCCATGGCGATCGACGCCACTGAAATTTTTCGCCAACACGCGGAGGAGCACCGCCTCACGGGCGACGAGTGCCGAGAAATGTGCCGCCTGGCCCGCTACTCCCGCACGGCCGACGAATCGAAAGCCATCGACGCTACCTCCGGACCGATGATCATCATCTCGGCGAGCGGCATGGCAACCGGAGGCCGGGTGCTCCACCACCTCAAGCGCTTTCTACCGGACGAGCGCAACGCCGTTTTGCTGGTCGGCTATCAATCAGCCGGCACTCGCGGGCGTTCCTTGCTCGACGGCGTCGAGGAGCTGAAGATCCACGGCCAGTACGTGCCTGTCCGCGCCAAGGTGCACAAGCTGGACACGCTTTCGGCGCACGCCGACTACTCCGAGATCATCGCGTGGCTGAAGCGCTGCTCGCTTTCGCCCGCTCGAGCCTTCGTCACACACGGAGAGCCGGCAGCGGCGGATGCGATGCGGCGCCGCCTCCGTGACGAGCTGGGCTGGGACGCCGTCGTGCCAGATCACGGGTCCAGCTGGACCCTACCGCGGCGCTAGCCACCGCCGCCTTTGCGCGCCCGCGTCGAGACCCGCCGCAAATGTTGCGCAGGCGGCGGACCAAACCCCGGGAAAAGCGGCGCGTCCATCGCGGAGCGGCAGCCGGCACGAGTGCTGCATCAACGGCGCGGCAAGGAGCAGCACGATGACGCGAGAGCTGGAAGGCTTGGTGGCCTTGGTCACAGGCGCAGGCAACGGCATTGGTCAGGCGACTGCGTTGGCGTTCGCGCGGGAGGGGGCCAGGGTCGTCGTCTCGGACATCGACGGGCGCGGCGGCGAGGAGACCGTCGTTCAGATCCGACAGGCCGGAGGTGACGCCGCGTTCGCCGCAGCGGATATTTCCAAAGAGACCGACGTCATCAACTTGATCGATGGGACGCTGAGGCGGTACGGCCAGCTCGACGTCGCCTTCAACAACGCCGGCATTTCAGGCGCCCAGGGCCCGGTGGCGCAGCTGACCGAAGCGCAGTGGTCACAGGTCTTGGCCGTCAACCTCACGGGCGTCTTCCTGTGCATGAAGCACGAGCTCGCCGCGATGGAGAAGCAAGGCAGTGGCGCCATCGTCAACAACGCCTCGATTCTCGGCACTGTCGGCTTCGCGGGTGCCTCTGCCTACACGGCCAGCAAGCATGGGGTGCTCGGCCTGACCAAGGTCGCCGCCATCGAGTACGCCACCAAGGGCATCCGCGTGAACGCAGTCTGCCCGGGCTTCATCGTCACTCCAATGCTCGAGAAAGCGGGCCTGCTATCGGACGAGAACGTACGCAAAGCGCTCGAGAACATGCACGCTCAGAAGCGGCTGGGTAGCGCGCAAGAAGTGGCAGAGGCCGTTACGTTCCTGGCTTCGTCACGAGCATCGTTCATCACCGGGCATCCGTTGCTCGTCGATGGCGGGTTCGTCAGCATGTGATTTTCCCAATGAAGGCGCTCGGAGCGAAGATGGGTATCGCGATCGGCCTCGTGCTGCTGCTGGGGCTGCTGTTGGCTGCTCGCGGCACCTCCAGGCACCTCCAGCGCGCCTTTCGCGACGAGCTGCGCCAGGCGTCACTCCCGATCGCGAGAGACCCGCCGCAGTTGATTGACGAGCAGGCGATCTCCGGGTTGCCGGCGCCGGTTCAGCGCTACCTGCGCTTCATGGGCGCGGTGGGGCGTCCGCGAGACTGGTCGCTCCGAGCGCGCTTCAAGGCTCGCTTTCGGACGGCCCCCGGAGACTGGCTGGCGTGCGAGGCGCTGCTGTACGACTCCCGGCCGCAGCTTTCCCGTGTCTTTTACATGCAGCTGGCGCTCAAAAAGCTGCTGCCCGTGACCGTGCGCGACACCTACTTGGGCGGCCACGGCCGCATGCGCGCCAAGGCCTTCGACCTGTTCGAGGTCGCCGAAGGGCACGGTCCGGAGCTGGACGTGGGCGAGCTCGTCACCTACCTGAACGACGCGATCTTGATGGCGCCATCTCTGCTGCTGGGCCCCGAGACGAGCTGGCAAGAAGTCGACGAGCGAAGCTTCGACGTCACGCTCAACGATGGCTCCCTCCATGTAAAGGCTCGAGTCTGGCTGGACGAGCGTGGAGCCCCTCTCGACTTCAGCACGACCGACCGCTTCTTCGATCAGCCCGACGGCCAGCGTGTTCGAACCGAGTGGCGCACCCCGGTCAGCGGCTGGCAAGACCTGAACGGCCGCAAGCTTCCCACGCGCGCAGAGGCCGTTTGGCAGCTGAAGACCGGCCCCTTCAGCTACGCGGACTTCAGCTTCGATCCGAGCCTGATCGACTTCAACGTGCCGCCTTAGTGAGTCGCCCCAGGTGTTCCGAGCCTAGCGCAAGAAAGGAATTCGCCGCTCATGACCCAGCACGCCAATCTGCCATTCTTGTTCGGACGCTTCACCGCGATCTTGCAGGACCACGAGCACCTGGGCACGACGCTGAAACGCCTGCGCGCGATGTGCGCGGCGCTCGACGCGCAAAACCCGACGCTCACCTCGCTGGAGCCGGTCAGCCTGCTCCAAGACCTGCAAATGGACCTCTCCGAGCACTTTGCCGCCGAAGAAGCGGACTCCTACTTCGGCACGATCGCCGACGAGGCCCCCGCGCTCGCGCCGGGAATCGACCAACTGAGGGCCGAGCACACGGCCATGCTCGCCGCGCTCACGACGCTCTGCCGACTCGCGAGCGACGCGGCGGACGCCGCCGAGTTGAGCCTGGCCACCCGGCAGCTGATATCCGATCTGGAACGGCACGAGCGAGCCGAATCGTCGCTGCTCCGGAGTTTGTTCGTACCGGGCGCGCCCTAGCGGGTGGAGCAGGACTCTCGGCGTCGCTGCGAGCGACGACAGCGAACACTTTGCGACGCCCGCAATTGCTTCGCCGCGTCTCGACGCTCGGCCCGCTAATTTGGCTTCAATCAGCGGAAATCTTGCTGACTTCTCACGTGGCACGAGCGTTGCAGTCACTCGACCCAAGCTTGCCGCGGATAGGCGAGCCGCAAGAAGAAAACCATGACCAAGAGCATTCCGCACATCAAGAAATACATGTCGACCGACGTCCAGACGATCGGCGACGAGCAGCCCATGTCGATGGCGCATCAGATGATGCGCGATCAACGCATTCGACATCTGCCCGTACTGCACCAAGGCAAGCTGGTGGGCGTGGTGACCGATCGTGACTTGCGGCTGGTCGAGACGCTTCGCGACGTCGACCCGGCGCGTATCTCGGTGAGCGAAGCCATGACGGCCGATGTCTACACCGTGGGCCCCGAGGCCAGCCTGGACGAGGTCGTGGGCGCCATGGCGGCCAGCAAGTACGGTTCCGCCATCGTGGTCGATCACGGCCACGTAGTAGGCATCTTCACCACGGTCGACGCATGCAGCGCCTTCGCCGACCTCCTGGCGACGCGCCTCACGCACTAGCGCGCAAGGCTTGCGCGCTGCACGCAGCTCGTGCGGGAACCCGCCCCGAGCAGGCTGATTTGGCCGCCGTTCTGCGCGGCACGGCCCATGCAATCCAGGCCAGCGGAGGAACGAATCGATGAAAACCAACGTAGTGCTCGCCGATCGAACCGCTCGCCTGGGACTGGGTCTGGTGCTGCTCGCGTCTCCGTTGCTCGAGCTGCACACGTATCCGTTCAACCTCCTTGGCATCGTGTTAATCGCGACCGGCGCGGTCGGCTACTGCCCGCTCTATCGCATCTTCACGCCATCCAAATCGGCGCGGCCATCGACCTTGAAGGTGGTCGAGGCGCACGAAAGGTCGTCCTGAACCCGCACGAGCCCCCTCGCGCCAAGCAATTTCGAGGCGTCATGAATCCCATCACCAATAGGCTCACCAAAGACCACGAAGAGCTGGACGCCCTCCTGCTCTGCCTGGTTCAAGACGCGGCGGCACCGGTTCCCGGTGCGCTGCAGTCGACCTGGGCAAAGTTCGAAACCAAACTCATCAGGCACATGGAAGCCGAAGAGCGGTTCTTGCTTCCGCTACTCGAGGCCGACGACGCCGGCGAGGTCAGCCGAATTCGCGCCGAGCACATGCGCATCCGCGACCTGCTCAGCGAGCTCGGCCTCGCGGTCGAGCTGCACACCGTGCGTGAGTCCAACATCATGGAGCTGGTCCAGCTGCTCCAGGCTCACGCCAAGCACGAGAACGGAGCGCTGTATCGCCTGGCCGGCGACAAAGCGTCCACCGCCGTCGAGCACGGGATCGGACAGATGCTGAAGCACGGCGTGGCGGCAGCAGCGGCCGCCGTGGCCACGCGCTTGGATGCAAGCGAGGAAGCCCAGCGACGAGCGCGGCCGTGACGCTGACGTGGCAGTCACGGTACCGCGACAAGCTCTGCACCGCGCCTGAAGCCATCGCGCGGATCTCGCCCGGAAGGCGCATCTTCATCGGCTCGGGCGCGGCAGAGCCGGCGGGCTTGGTCGACGCCCTTGCTCGGGATCGGGCGCGCTTCGCCGACAACGAAGTGGTGCACATTCTCACGCTCGGCCCAGCTCCGTACGTTGGCCCCGAGATGGCGGGCTGCTTCCGGCACACGGCGTTCTTCATCGGACCGAACGTGCGCGACGCCGTCCAGGCGGGTCGCGCCGACTTCATGCCAGTGTTCTTGTCGGAGGTTCCAGCGCTCATCCGCACGGGCCGTGTGAAGCTGGACGTGGCCCTGCTGCAAGTCAGCCCCCCAGACGCGCGTGGCTATGTGAGCTTGGGCGTCTCGGTGGACGTCGTCAAAGCCGCGGTCGAGAGCGCAACTCTCGTCATCGCTCAAGTGAACTCCAGCATGCCTCGCACGTTGGGGGACTCGCTGGTCCCGGTCTCGCAGCTCGATGCCTTGGTCGACTTGGCCGAGCCGCTCGTCGAGCTACCCATCGAGGCGCCGGACGCAGTCGCCACCCAAATCGGCGAGCTCGTGGCCACGCTGATCCCCAACGGCGCCACGCTGCAAGCAGGCATCGGGCGCGTACCGAACGCCATCTTGTCCTCGTTGCGCTCGCATCAAGACCTGGGCGTGCACACCGAAATGCTCTCCGACGGCCTGATGGACCTGGCCAAACTAGGGGTCGTCAACGGTCGGCGCAAGACGTTGTGTCCGGGCAAATTGGTCACGTCCTTCTTGATGGGCAGTCGTGCGCTGTACGAGTGGGCACACGAGAATCCGTCGCTCGAAATGCACCCGAGCGACTTCACCAATGACCCGTTCGTCATCGCCAAGAACTCGCGCATGATCGCCGTCAACTCTGCGCTAGCGGTCGATCTGACGGGTCAGGTCGCCGCCGACTCCGTCGGTGGCCGCTTCTTCTCGGGCATCGGCGGACAAGTGGATTTCATTCGCGGCGCGGCGCGCAGCCAAGGCGGCAAGCCCATCATCGCTCTACCTTCGACGGCAGTGGGTGGAACCAAGAGCCGCATCGTCAGCGTGCTCGAGCCAGGCGCCGGTGTCGTGACGAGCCGCGGGGACGTGCACTACGTGGTGACGGAGTACGGCGTCGCGCAACTCTGGGGTAAGAGCATCCGTGAGCGCGCCGCGGCGCTGCTGGAGATTGCGCACCCCGACTATCGCGCCGACTTGCTGAACGAAGCCAAGCGCCGCCACTACGTCTTTCCGGATCACCCGTTCCCCAATCCGCAGCAACCTCTGCCAGCGCAGCAGATCAAGCTTAGATCAGGCGAGCGCGTCGAGATCCGGCCCGTCCGAATCTCGGACGAGGACGCGCTGCAGGACCTCTTGTATCGCCTATCCGACGAGAGCGCGTTCTTTCGTTACTTCGGCCACACCGTCACCCACCCCCACAAAGAAGTACTGCGCTTGGTCGAGCTACAGCCTCAATTGAGCACCGCTTTCGTGGCGCGCTTGGCCGACACCGACGAGCTCGTGGGTATCGTGCGCGCGGACGCGACCCCACGCTCTGCGGCTGCGGAGCTCGGGATCTCGATCGCGGACGCCTGGCAAAACCGCGGCGTCGGCTCAGCGCTGCTTGCCCGCCTGATCGAGGCCGGACGCGCGAGCGGCTTCAGTAGCCTGGTGGCCGAGGTGCTGCCCGCCAACACGCGCATGCAGCGCTTGCTCAGGCGCCACGGCTTCGTCTGTACGGCTGAGCCGGACGGCAACGCCCTCGATTTTCGGCTCTCCCTTCGCGACGAGGCAGCATGACCAAGACTCAGATCATGCCGATGCAAAAGCGCAAACGCATCGTGCTCACCGGAGGCCCCGGAGGTGGAAAGACGACGGCCGCGGATCTGTTGCGCCGTGAGCTGGGTAGCCGCGTCGTGATCGTCCCCGAGTCGGCAACCATCCTATTTGGCGGCGGATTCCCGAGGTCCCCCCACCAAGACGCCAATCGTTCGGCTCAGAACGCCATCTTTCACGTGCAGCGCAACCTCGAAGACGTCCAGTCAGCGATCTATCCCGACCGCGTGTTGCTCTGTGATCGCGGCACCGTCGACGGCGCGGCGTATTGGCACGACGGTCACGACGCTTTCTTTCACGTGCTCGGCACGACGTTGGACGCCGAGCTAGCGCGCTACGATGCCGTGGTATTCTTCGAGACCGCTGCCGTGGCTGGTCTCTCGATTGAAGGAGGCAACCCCGTGCGCAACGAGTCGCTAGCTCAAGCCGTCGAGCTGGACGGCCGGTTGCGGGCCCTTTGGTCCAAGCATCCACGCTTCACGCTGGTGCCCCACTCCACGTCATTTCTGGAGAAGATGTTCAGCGCCGTGCGCATCCTAGAAAACCTCGTGGCAGGCACTTTTTCAGGCTGAGAGCATGGCAAATGCACCCAAGGTTCTAGTCGTCTTCTTCTCGCGGAGCGGGACGACGCGGCTGCTCGCGGAAGCGATTGCGCGCGCCACCCAAGCCGACTTGGAAGAGCTTCGCGAACGTCGGTCACGGCTCGGTATCATCGGCTGGCTGCGCTCGGGCTACGAGGGCACCCACCAACGCTCGGCGGAGACGCTTCCGCTTCAGCATGACGTGAGCGCCTACGATCTCGTCTTCGTAGGTAGCCCCACCTGGGGCCGATCGCTGTCCAGCCCGGTGCGCGGATTCCTCCGCCAAAATGCGGCTCGGCTGGGCAGCGTCGCGCTGTTCGCTACCTGCGGCGTCCAGGGCGCTGAAACGGCGCTGGAGCAGATGGCCGCCTTGCTGAAGCAACCTCCGCTAGCCAGCCTCGCTATGCTGCAGAGCGAGGTCGAGCGGGGTGCGGCCGTGCGCGTCGGAGAGCTGACCGAGGCCGCGCTGTCGGCCTGGGAACGCAAGATGATCGCGACGTCCTAGCGGCGCTGCTAGACTTGAGGGCGCTTGCTAGCCGTCGAACTGATCGTGGTCGTCATCGCCCAGAGTCCCGAAGCTGGGACCTGTGAGCCGGGCGCCTGTGGCGGCCCAGCGCTAGTTTCGGCCTTTCAACAGGCCGCGCAGCGGGTGCTCGGAAGCGACGCGCGCATTCGAACCGAGGTCGTCGCCGAAGACCCACCCGACGTGGAGTCTGCCGCGCGAGCGCAAGAAGCGGCTGGCGTGGTGGAGCTGAGCTTTGCCGCCGAAGGTCAGAAGGCACGCGTTCACTGCTACGTCACCCGCGAAAAGCGCTGGCTCGACCGCGAAATCAGCTTCGGCGAGAGCCGCGGCAGCGGGCGGAGCGAGCTCAGCGAACGCGGCCGGCTGCTGGGCTTTGCCGTCGCAACGATGTACGCCGCGGAGCCGCAGCAGGAGCCAGAAGACGCGGCTGCCGCCACCCCCCCCGCCGCCCCAGCCGCCGCGCCGGCCAGCCTCACCAAGCCGCCGCTGACTGAAAGCCCCGATCGCACGTCAGCGCCCAGCCCAGAAGTGGTCCCCAGGCGCACCGCCGAGTTCGGAGCGATCATCAGCAGTGGGCTCGGAGGTACCGCTTCCGGTCTCGGGGCGAGCGCCGGATTTCGACTGGGCCTCCACGGCCCACTGTGGGGGCGACTCTTCGTCGCTGGCCGCACGGGCAACATTCCGGCAGCCCAAGCCAGTACCCGCACCGCCCTGCTGGGGGGCGGGGTCGCCTTGGCGTTGCTGCCCCAATCGTCGTCTTTCGACCTCGGGGTGCGAGCTGACGCGTTCGCCAGTTACTTCGATGCGTCCCACCTCTCGGAAGACGACATCGAGCCCGACCTCCGCAGTCGCTGGCAGGTCGGTGGGGACCTGCTCGCGGAGGGTGCCTTTCGCATCACCCGAGCCGCTGGGATCTCGGTCGCGGCAGGCCTCGAGGGCGTCGTCGGCAAGACAGAGGTCTACACGCACCACAAGCGCGTCGCGGTAGTTCCACCTTTTCGAGCCGTAGCGGAACTCGGGTTTCGAACTCACTTTTGAGGCGCCCTGCCTGATAACCAGGGCCTCGCTACACCCTACAGACACCCCGATATGCCCCCCGCCCGTGCGCCGCTCATGCTCGTGCCCGCCCAGCAGGGCGACAGCGAGCGCCCCGGGCCTCCCGAGTTGGACGACAGCGCGCTGCTGGCGGGCCTCAAAGCTCGGGACACATCGCTGAGCAACGCCTTCTACGCTCGCGTTCGACCAATCGTCGATCGCACGCTCGTGCGCTTGCTCGGGGCAAACGACAAGGACTACGAGGACGTCGCGCAGAGAGCCCTCTTCGAGCTGGTCAGCACCATCGATCGCTTTCGGGGCGAGTGCCCGCTCGACGCTTGGATTTCGATCGTGACCGCGCGCATCGCCTATCGAGCGATCCGTCGCCGCCGCCTCGAGCGCCGGTTGTTCGTGGACGAGCTACCGCAGGAGCTGCCTCAGATGACCCGCAGTCATGCAGGGGCAGCGGCAGCTCGCCAGGCCATCGAACGCATCCGCCTCGAGCTCGAGAGCATGAACCCAGACCGCGCCTGGGCGTACCTGCTCCACGACGTGTACGGATACGACCTCAAGGAGGTCGGTCAAATCACAGGCGCATCTCTGGCCGCGGCGCAGAGCCGCCTGGTGCGGGGCCGGCGCGAGATTCACGAAAGAATCCGCCAAGACGAGGCGCTGGCTCGCTTCCTCAAGCAACGACTGGAGGACGAATGAACACCCCGCGCTACGCGGCGAGCGCCGCCAAGCTGCTTCGTCGACACCTGCCATCGGCGACGCGCGTAGTCGGGGACGAGCCGCGCGGCGTGGCAACGATTGAGCGCGCCTTGCTCGTCCGCACCAAGCGGCGTCGGCTCGTCGGGCTCGGGAGCGTCCTGGCGGCGGCGGCGGCCGTGGCGGTGCTGGCCACGCAGATTCACAGATGGCGCCAAGCGGAGCCAAGCGGTGTAGCAGCCGTTTCGATCGACGTCGCGCCGGCCGGGAGCGGAGCCGCCCTGGCGCGTCATGAGGGCGAAGAGGCGCTCACGGGGCGCGTGGCGATGGCCTCCGGTCAACGCATCGACACGCCCGCTCATGGCGGGGCGTCGATTCGACTTTCGACCGGCACGTCCATGAAGCTGGCCGGCGAAACCTCGTTCCGCGTCGACAGTCAAGGCGCCACTCAGCGCTTCTCGCTGCAGCGCGGAGAGCTCGTGGCACAGGTGGCCAAGCTGGCCAGCGCTCAACGCTTCATCGTCGACACGCCGGACGCCGAGGTGGAGGTGCGTGGCACCCGCTTCCGCCTGCGAGTCATCGAGCAGCCCGAGGCGTGTGCTGCCGGCACCCGTACGCGGCTGGAGGTCACCGAAGGAGTCGTGGAGGTTCGCGCCGCGAGCTTGGGCTCCATCAGCGTCAGAGCCGGCGAGGTGTGGCCGAAGGAGTGCCAAAGCACGGCAGGCGCTCCGTCGTCGGCTCCTGCCGAAGTTGCGCAGCTACACGTTGGCGCGCCCAAGCAGGACGCTCGAGCTGCGGCCTCGGCGCTCCCTAGCGAGTCGGAGCGGCCTTCCGCGCTGGCCGCTCCCAATGACTTGTTCGCGGAGGGCGTCGCCAAAGGTCGGCAGGGCGACACCGGCGGCGCCCTCCGAGTCTATCAAGCCTTGATCAGCCGTTTCCCAAGCAGTCCGTTGGCGGAAAATGCGATGGTAGCGCGCATGCGTCTCTTGGCTGGCTCTGCGGATGGCCGCGCCGAAGCCCAGCGCTACTTGGCGCGCTACCCGCACGGGTTTGGGTTGAACGAGGCCAAGAAGCTCTTGGCCGAGCCGTGACGTCGCGGCGCGTCCGGCGACTCGCGCTGGGGTGTCGCTCCGCTTTCACGTTGATGCTGCTCGGCTGGATGAGCCCAGCCTGTGATCGACGCTTCGAGTACGACCTCGAGACCGGCGGTGCCGCGGGTACACTGACGACTGACGGGGGCGGCGCAAGCGGCGGGTCGCCCGCCGGCGGCTCTGTCGGTGGAGGGTCCGTTCCGGGTGGCAGCGCAGGAGCCGCTGCAGGCGAAGCCGGATCAGGCGGCTCCGAATCGAAGGCGTGCGGCGCGTTGGCGGAGTGTTCTCTGGGTACGCATTGCGCCGACGAGCAGTGCGTCCAATGCGCCGAAGACGCCGATTGCGTTGCCTACGCCCTGCCGCGCTGCAACCTCACCCGCCATCGCTGCGTGGCTTGTGTCTCTACGGCAGACTGTCAACCCGGCTTTGCTTGCGACTCCCTCGCGAACCGCTGCCTCCTGACTTGCTCGGGCGAGGGTACCTGTCCCAAGACGGCGCATGGCTGCGACGAACGGCGCTCGGTCTGCTACCAGTGCGACGAGGATCACGAGTGCGCCAGCTCTGCGCTCGGACACCTGTGCGCCAGCGACGGCAGTGGTTGTGTGCAATGCCGCAAGGACGCGGACTGCCCCAACCAGCACTGCGACCAGCTGAGCGGGCGCTGCGTAGAGTGTCGCGACGGCCGCGATTGCGCTTCCCTACTCTGCGATCCTGCGACCTTCACGTGCGCCGCGCCGTAGCGGCGCCAGTCTACGGTGCGTCCCTGAATTGGGATCGCACGCGCGGGCACGTTTTACGGCGAGAACAGGAGTTGGGGCCACGTCCTAGCCCGCTTTGGCCGACGACAGGCGCTGCGCCGCATAGATGCTGCGCTTTCCGCTCATCAAATAGGCCAAGACGCTGACCAAGACGACGTGCGGCAAGACGCCGGCGCCGAGCAGCTCGACCGCCATGATCGAAAGCGCAATGGGTGTGTTCGCTGCAGCGGCAAACACCGCCGCCATGCCCACGCCCGCGCCGAGATCGAGCGGTAGGTTCAGGCCGCGCGCCAACACGTTCCCCAGCGTGGCTCCGATGAAGAACAGCGGGGTCACCTCGCCACCAATGAAGCCGGCCCCGAGCGTCACGGCAGTAAATACCAGCTTCCAGGCAAAGGCGCCGACTGGCAGCGCCGGGTCACTGAATGCCCGAACGATGGTCGGCACCCCCAAACCCAAGTAGTCGCTCGAGCCGAGCCCCTGCCACAGCGCGACGACGACCACGCCGCCGAGCGCGACTCGCAGCGGCAGCGAGGGCACGAAGCGTTCGGCGTATTTCTTGATTAGGCGAACGAGCTCGATGAACGCGATGGTGACGGCCGCAATCGCAGCGGCGAATATCATCCATTTGCCGATCACGAGGGGCGAGAGCTGCAGCCAACTCGCCACGGGATAGACGGTGTGCTTGATCCCGAGCGCTCGCGTCGTCATGTCGCCGACGACCGAAGCCAGCAAGGCGGGGACGAGCGCGCCGAGCGGAATACCGCCCACCCGCACCAGCTCCAAGCCAAAGACGGCGCCCGCGAAAGGCGTACCGAAGACCGAGCCGAAGCCACCCGCGACACCAGCGATCAGCAGTTGGCGGCGCAGGTTGGGGGTCACGTGCAGGCGGTGCGAGACGAAGTCGCTGAGGCTCGCGCCCATCTGCACGGCCGTGCCTTCGCGCCCAGCGCTGCCACCGAACAGGTGCGTGACGACGGTGCCGAGCAGCACCAGCGGCGCCATGCGCAACGGCAGCTCTGCGCCTTCATCGTGAATGGTATCGATGACGAGGTTGTTGCCCGCCCTCACCTGGGCGCCAAAGCGTCGATAGGTCCAGCCTATTGCCAAGCCGGCCAGCGGCAACCCGTAGACGAGCCAGGGATGCGCCGCGCGTTGCGAAGTAGCGAGGTCGAGCAGCCCGAGAAAGAGCGCCGAGGCTGCGCCGCAGACGACGCCGACGAAGGGGCCCAAGGCGAGCCAGCTCACGAGCACCACAGCTCGCTCTCGAGCGCTCACGCCGCGACGCTCCCATCCGGACTGAAGTCTGTCAAGGCAGAGCGCCACGCCGTAGGGGCGCGCAATCGGTTCGCGTCGTGCCGGCGCGGCGCGCCGGCAGGTGGTGAAAGCGCGGTAATTCATGGCCATCCCCGGTGGCACGGCAACTGCAATCCCTGGCCAAGAGGTAGCAGATGTCCACCAAGCCTTACGTCGTCGTCGCCGGTACCGATTTTTCTCGAGAGGCGCTGCGGGCTCTACGCGTGGCCGCCCGGCAGGCGGTCCAGCACGCGCCCGCCGAGCTGCACGTCGTTTACGTATGCATGGCCGTGAATCCCGAGCAGCAGGTGTCCATGGCATCGGTCGCCGAGGTCACTGGCCTTCCTCTATTGACGATGGAGGAGCAGCGACGAGCCCTGACCACTTACCTGGACGCGCAGCTTGCGAGCCTCCCCGAGCTTGCCGAAGCGCACGTTCGCGTCTTCGGGCACGTGCTGGTCGACACGCCTTCGGTCGGGATCACCCGCCTGGCGAGCGAGCTCGAAGCCGATCAAGTCGTGATCGGCACACACGGGCTGCACGGCGTCGCGCGCTGGCTGCTTGGGTCCGTCGCCGAAGGGGTCATCCGCCAGGCGCGGTGTCCCGTCTTGGTGGTGCCACCGGAGCCTGGCAAGCTCGAGGTTCCAGCCATTGAACCAGCCTGCCCGCGCTGCTTGGCCGCTCGACAGGCCTCTGCTGGCGCAGAAATGTGGTGCGAGCAGCACCGCGAGCACCACGGTCGCCGGCACACTTACTTTCAAGCCGATCGGGCAGCCGCGGAAACCAACATGCCGCTCATCGTGCGCTGATTTGACGCAAACCGTGCGGGGGCAGCGCAATTCGTGCTGGTGCCATGCGCGTCGGGTGCGGCTGCGGCACCCAGCGAGCCCTCGCTTCTCGGCAATCTCGCGCGCTGGAGCATTTGGCGCGCCGCTTGCTATCCACAAGCTCGGCCACGCGAACGGAATTCATCCCAAATGACGACCACAACCAGTCGTATCGAGGTCACGTTCGCAGGCGGCAAGCGCGTGGATGCCGTGGTCGGGGGGCAGGTCATCCACACCGATCAGTCGGTTGCGCATGGCGGCGCCGGCTCGGCGCCAGAGCCCTTCGAGCTGTTCCTGGCGTCGCTTGCGACCTGCGCCGGGCTGTACGTGCTCGTCTTCTGCCAAGCGCGGTCGATTCCCACGGAGCAGATCAGGCTCGTGCAAGACCAGCTCTTCGAAGACGGCAAGCTACGCGGCATTCGCCTGAACGTCCTGGTTCCCGTCGACTTTCCAGCCAAATACCTCGACGCCGTTCGCGCTGCGGCCAACGGTTGCAAGGTCAAGAGCGCGCTGACCACGCCGCCGGACGTCGAGGTCGTGGTCGTGCAACAACCCTTCGCGACAGCCGTTTCTGCCTGACGTTCAACCGCAGACGGTGCGGCAGACTCCTTCGATGCAGACGCCCTGCTCACACGCGTCACTGCAGGTCGGTAAGCAGGCGTGCTCCACGATGGCACAGGCGTCAGTGGGGCCGCAGTGCGCGCATTGCGTTCCAAAGGCCGTACCTGACGGACACGGGACGGGACAGCCGATCTCGGTGCACGACAGCCGACCGTCGTCACATGCGCATGTGTTGCAGCTGACCGGGTCCGCGATACCACCTGTCCCACTCTCGTAGACGACGCCGTTCACCTTGCAGGCTGTGTCGCCGTCCTCGAACAACGCCTCACAACGGCCCTCGGACGAGCAAAACGCCCCGCTCGGGGTTCGACACGGTCCGCAGACGATTCCACCACCACAGGACATGTCGGCGTATTGCTGCTGCGCGGCCGAAGCAGCGGCGATGGCCTCGGAGCGTGCTGCGTTGACGAAGGTCTGGCAGCCGCAAGCCAGACCCTCGGTGAGGAGCTCCGAGCACTGGCCGTCCAGACTCGGTTCGCACTGCTTCGCCTGCTCAATTGCCGCGGAATAGCGGGACACCACGTCTTCGCACGTTTCACACCCGAGTAACGTGCAGCTGACTCGACCGTCAGCGTCGCAGACACAAGTGTTGCAGCCATCATCAGCGGGAAAACGCTCTCCACGCTGGTAGCTGTCGTCGCCGTACACGCAGGTCTCGTCGGCCTCGCTCGAGACACCACCGCAACCCGCAAAAGCCGGCGCGCCGAGCGTCCCAATGCCTAGGCTGACGACGAATCGAAATGTGCGTCGCATGGGTTCAACGTAGCAAAGGGCGCGCCACCGAGCGGCTCGATGGCGCGTTAGCCCACGACGCCGAAGCGCACATTCTGCAGCGGGCACGCCATTATTGCGCGTTGGGCTCGATGTCCCCTTCCGCTGGGCCGGAAGCAATACTCCACGGGTCGGTACGCTCCTTGCTGAGGCGAACCCATGAGCTCCGTTCGACCCCCCGTCCCGGGCGTTAGGGAAAGGCGACAGCCGGCGATGCACGTCTCAGAGACGCGCTGCGTCGATTCCCGCGCAAGCAATTCTGCGCGGCGTCTCCCGAACACGAAAGCGAGCTCCAGGCCCCTCCCGAAGAGCGCACGGTCGTGACGATGCTCGAAGCGCTGGAGCTGAACGGAACGGAGCGCGTCCTGGAAATCGGGTCAACGACAGCCTACACGGCCGCGCTGCTGAGTCAGCTTTCTGCCGAGGTCTATTCGGTCGTTGCCGAACAGGATGCCGCAGAACGACGCGGCAGGCACCTCCACGCTCTGGGCTGTCGCAACGCGCACGTCGTGCTCGGCGCGCCCCACACCGGGTGGCCCTCCGCTGCTCCCTATCAAGCCATCCTGGTCGGCGCGTCGGCGGCTCAGGTGCCTCTGGAGCTGATTGACCAGCTCGAGCTCGGTGGCTGCCTCGTGATCCCAATCGGAGACGAGCAGGCGCAGCTGCTGGAACGAGTCTACAAACGTCGAGGCGCGCTGAGCTCGGAAACCCTTGGCGCCTGCCATGTCGCCATGCTGGCTGACGGACCCCGCGAGCGGTCGCTCGTCCCCTGGGTCCATCAGCCACGTGGCTAGGCGCGCCTCAGGCATGTCCCTTGCTCCGTAGTGGAGGCGTGACCACGAGCCCCGTAGCTACGCCGTCTGGAAGACCCGCCCTGCGCAACCGCGCCGTGTTGTTTGCGATCGCGGGTCCTCACCAAGGCGCCGTTTTCCCGTTGCACGGAACCAGCGTCTGGATCGGGCGCGGCTCGCGAGTCGACGTGGATCTCGAAGACGACGCCGTTTCTACCCGACATGCCCTGGTCACGCGACGCTCGGACGGTCTTTTTCTGCAAGATGGCCACAGCACCCACGGCACGTTCGTGAATGACGAACCAGTGCAGATGCCTCGCCTGCTGGTCGATGGCGATCACGTCCGGGTCGGCAACACCATCCTCAGGTTCTCGATGCTGGACGAGCTGGAGGAGCACGCGCTCACGCAGCTGTTCGAGCTCACGATCCACGACCCACTGACGCACGCCTACAACCGCCGCTACCTCACGACGCATTTGCGGCACGAGCTGGCGTTCGCGGCGCGACAGGCCCAGTCAATCGGGCTCTTGTTGATCGACATCGACTATTTCAAGCGCGTCAATGACAACTTTGGCCACCGCGTCGGCGACGTGGTGCTTCAGCTGGTCGCCGCCAGCATCCAACGAACCTTGCGACCTTATGACGCCTTGTGCCGCTACGGCGGCGAAGAGTTCGTGGTCGTCGCCAGAGACATCTCACTGCGCAACGCGGAGATCCTCGCCGAGCGTATCCGGCACAACATCGAAGCCATGCACTTCGACGCGGCGAGCGCATCGGCATCGGTGACCGTGAGCATCGGCGTGACGACCACGACACCGACCGGCGATCCTGGCGAGGCGGAGCACCTGCTGCAGCTGGTGGACGAAGCGTTGTACGCGGCCAAAGACGCCGGCCGCAATCGAGTGAAGCTCGCTCCGGCGGCCGGCAGCGCCCCTGTCCGGCGGACCCGCCCGCCCCACACCATGCCACCCCGACCATGACAGCAGGAGCGATTACCGAGGCTCGCGTCGCCTACTTTTCGATGGAGGTGGCGCTCGCTTCCGACCTTCCGACCTACTCGGGCGGGCTGGGCGTCTTGGCGGGCGACATGCTGCGAGCAGCCGCGGACCTGCGCGTGCCAATGGTCGCAGTCACCCTCGTGCATCGCTTGGGCTACTTGGACCAAGAGCTGGACGACGCTGGCAATCAGACCGAGCGACCCGCCCCCTGGACGCCCGCAGCCTGGACGACCGAGCTTCCGGAGCGCGTCAGCGTGCAGATCGAGGGGCGTCAGGTGCAGGTGCGCGCCTTCCGCTACGACATCGCGGGCGCCTCCGACCACGCCGTGCCCGTCCTGCTGCTCGACACCGATCTGCCCGAGAACCTGGAGGCAGATCGTCACCTGACCGACGTCCTCTACGGAGGGGACAGCCACTACCGCTTGATGCAGGAGGTGGTGCTGGGCATCGGCGGAGTGCGCATGTTGCGCGCGCTGGGCTGTACCAGCATCGAACGCTTCCACATGAACGAGGGCCACGCAGCGCTGCTCGCCTTCGAGTTGGTCGACGAAACCGCGCGCGCTGCCGGCCGCTCGAACTTCGTTCAAGCCGACATCGAACGCGCCCGCAAGCTGTGTGTCTTCACGACTCACACGCCTGTCGCCGCCGGGCACGACCAGTTTCCACTCGAGCTGGTGGAGCAAGTGCTCGGCAGGCCGGAGATCAAGCACATGGGCGAGATCTTCACGTTCGAGGGCGTGCTGAACATGACGTTTTTGGCGCTCAACCTCAGTCACTACGTCAACGGGGTCGCCAAGCGACACCGCGAAGTATCCCAGCAAATGTTCGGTAAATACCCGATCGACGCGATCACCAACGGCATTCACGCGGCGACCTGGGCGACACCGGCGTTCAAGGCGCTGTTCGATCGCGCGCTGCCCGGCTGGCGGGAAGACAACCTGTCCCTCCGCTATGCGCTGAAGATCCCTCGACGCGACGTGCAGGCTGCGCACTTGGAGGCAAAGCGCCGGCTGTTCGATCGCGTTCGGCACGACTCGGGCAAAAACATGAGCGAAGACGTGTTCACCATCGGCTTCGGCAGGCGGGCGACGCCGTACAAGCGGGCGAACCTACTGCTGCGCGACCCGGCGCGGCTGTCGCGCATCGCGCGCGAGGTCGGCCCGATTCAAGTCGTGTACGCCGGCAAGGCGCACCCCCGTGACGACGCGGGCAAGCAGGTGATTCGCGACGTGGTCAGCGGCCTGGGCAGTCTCGACGGAAACACCATGTCGGTGTACCTGGAAGACTACGACATGGAGCTCGCGAAGCTGATGGTTTCGGGCGTGGATCTTTGGCTCAACACGCCAGAGCCGCCTCTCGAAGCCTCAGGCACCAGCGGTATGAAGGCGGCCGTCAACGGCGTGCCGAGCCTCAGCATTCTGGACGGGTGGTGGCTCGAGGGCCACGTGGAAGGCGTGACTGGCTGGGCCATCGGCAGCCGCGACGGCCGCACGCTGGACGGTGAACGAGACGCCGAGGATCTCTACGAACAGCTCGAGCGCGTGATCTTACCGATGTTCTATCAACGCCCCGACGACTACGTGGACGTAATGCGCCAAACCATCGGACTGACAGGCTCGTTCTTCAACACGCACCGTATGCTGCAGCAGTACCTGACTCGCGCCTACTTCCTGTAGAAGGGCAGGCGCGCCGGGGTTGCTCGCCGAGTCGACGCTGGGCTCACGCCGTCCGCACCCTCAGCTGCTCCAACACATCGTCCAGGTCATCGCCCGAAACGGGCAGGCTAGGCAGCAGTTGCGCCATGTGTCGGCTGACCCAGGCAGGAGCTCGCGCAAAGGTCGGCGCGCTGGGGCCCACGCCAAACAGCCGCTGCCACTCGATCCGCCGTTGCTCCGCGTAGCCGGAGCCGAGCGGGCCCGGACCGTCCGCGAGGTTCTTCGAAATGCGACGGGCCAAGTCGTCTGCTTCGTGTATGCCAACGTTGAGGCTCTGACCACCCAACGGTCCCGTAGAGTGAGCGGCGTCGCCGGCCAGCCACACGCGCCGATCGCCGAAGCTCGTCGTCAGGGCAGGGCAAAAGTCGGCGGCGCCGCTCCATTCGAACTTCGCAGGGTCGCTCGCGTACCAAGGCATTCGGGCGGTAAGCAAGGCGCGCAGCTCCGAAAGGCCCGGCGCTTGCGACATGCGCACGGGAACCTGAAAGCTGAAGCGCGAAAGCTCGCCTTGCAGCGGATAGACCGTGCACGCGCGGCCCGGAGACAAGACCAGGTGCGCCTCGGTACCAGCGTGTGGGTCGTGCATGTCGTAGAAGGCGTAGGCTTGACGAGGGCCCCGCTCGACCATCTCGGCCCCCAAGGCCTTGCGGACGGTGGAACGAACGCCGTCGGCACCGACGACGAAATCCACCTCCAAGGTTTCGGACTCGACATCCAGCCATTCGGGCTGGAGTGACGAGGGGGTCCCCTCGACGCGTTCACGACGCGCCAGCCTCACCCTGACGAACCCTTCGCTCTGCTCGAGCGCGCCCAAGCGCGTCTGCCACTCGATTTCAGTGCCCAAGTCCGATAGCCGATTCACCAGCCCTTGGCGCAGCACATCCTGCGGCAGGGTCATCGCGCCCGGGGCAACCTGCTCGGCAGAGGGCAGGTCCAACGTGACACGCCTGAGATCGTTCGCGTACACGGTCAGGTGCTTGATGAAGCGCCCACGCCACTCGAGCGGCGCCGTGACCCCCAGGGAAGCCAGAATCTGCAGCGTGCCGGGGTGCAAAATCACCGGATAGGTCCGTTTGCTCTCGACGCTCTGTTCGTCGACGATGCGCACCGCGACGCCTCGTTCACGCAGACGGATGGCGGCGACCAGCCCGACGGGTCCGGCACCAACGACGAGCACGCGAGCTCGCTCGCCCAGCGAGGTTGCTTCCATACGCGCCGTCGTGCACGAAGCGCGCCAGGCTACTCGTTCGCGGCGCGTCTCACGTCAGCCAAGACGGCGCGCAGAATCTGCGCCGAGCCGCAGGCGCTGCGCGATGCGCGTCGGCGCGAAAATAGCGCTCGTGCCGTGGTGGTGGCTTTGGCCCGGTCGTTGCTTGGGCGCCGCAGCATGACCTACAAGCAACTCAAGTTCGCTTCCGAGGCGCGCGAAAAGGTCCTGCGCGGCGCGAGCATTTTGGCGGACGCGGTCCGCGTTACGCTGGGACCCAAATCCAAGTCGGTGCTCATCGGAAGGAAGTGGGGGAGCCCGCTCGTCTGCAACGACGGCGTCACGATCGCCAAAGAAATCGAGCTGAAGGATCCTGAAGAAAACCTGGGCGCGCAGATGATCCGTCAAGCGGCCGAGCGCACGGGTGACGCCGTCGGGGACGGCACGACGACCTCGGCGCTGTTGGCGCACGCCATCCTGAGCGAAGGACTGCGCAACGTCGCTGCCGGCGCGAGCGCGATCGACTTGAAGCGCGGCTTGGAGCGCGGGCTGAAGGTAGCCGTGGCGGGCTTGAAGGAGATCTCTCGCCCAGTCACCGGCAAGCAAGAGAAGGCGCAAATTGCCACTGTATCTGCGCACAACGACGCCAAGATGGGTGAGCTGGTAGCAGAAGCCATCGAGCGCGTGGGCGACGAAGGTGTGGTGTCGGTGGAGGAGGCAAAGACCACTGAGACGACGCTCGAAGTCGTGGAGGGCATGCAGTTCGACCGCGGCTACATCTCGCCCTACTTCGTCACCGACCCGTCTCGCATGGAGTGCACGCTCGAAGGCCCCATCGTTCTCATCTACGAGCAGAAGATCTCGTCCTTGAAGTCGCTGGTGCCGTTTCTCGAGGAGGTCGCGAAGCTCGGGCGCCCGCTGCTGATCATCGCCGAAGACGTGGAGGGCGACGCGCTCGCCACCCTGATCGTGAACCGGCTGCGCGGAGCACTGCCTTGCGCGGCGGTGAAGACCCCCGGCTTCGGAGATCGCCGCAAGGAAATGCTGCGAGACATCGCCATCCTGACGGGCGGGCAAGTCGTGACGGAGGAGCTGGGAACGAAGCTGGAGCACGCCACTCCCTCCCAATGCGGGAAGGCCGAGCGAGTCGTGATCACCAAGGATGCGACGACGATCGTGGGCGGAGCTGGCAACAAGCAGCGCATCGCCGAGCGCGTGGCGGAGCTGCGAAAGCAAATCGCCGACACCAAGAGCGACTACGATCGCGAAAAGCTCGAGGAAAGGCTGGCGAAGTTGGCTGGGGGCGTGGCCGTGATCCGAGTCGGCGCCCCCTCCGAGGCGGAGCTCAAGGCCAGTAAAGACGCCTTCGACGACGCCATCAACGCCACCAAGGCGGCGGTCGCCGAAGGCGTCGTGCCGGGAGCCGGCCTCGCCCTGCTGCGCGTCGTCGACGCCGTCGAAAAGGCAGAGGCAGCCTGCGACGGGGACGAGCGGACGGGGCTACGCGTGCTGCGTCGCGCCCTCGAGGCACCAAGTCGCCAGATCGCCGTGAACTCGGGTCGTGATGCGGGTGTAGTGGTCGAACGCATGCGCAACAGCGCAGGGGCCCTCGGCTACGACGCCGCGCGCGATACGTTCGTGGACCTCTTGCAAGCGGGCATCATCGATCCAACCAAGGTGGTGCGCATCGCGCTCGAGAACGCGGTTTCCGTGGCGGGCGTCCTGCTGCTGACGGAGGCCACGCTGACGGAAATTCCCGAACCGCCTGCCCCGCCACCAGGCGTCGCCTCACCCGACATGTGAGCACCCGCAGGCACCCAACAAGTCCAAAGTCTTGAGCAAGCGCCGCCCGAGAGATTTCGACCGCCGGCTCTGGCGGCGCTTTTGGAGCATCGCCAGGCTCTATTGGCAAGGCGACGAGAAATGGCGCGCCTACGCCCTGCTACTTTTGCTGATTGCGCTGCTGGTAGGACGAACCGAGTTCACGGTTCTGTTCAACGAACAGTCCGGCGAATTCACCTCGGCGCTCGCCGCCAGGGACGGCGCTAGGTTCTGGCGTTCGATGCGCGTCTTCGGCGTGGCGCTTGCCGTGGCCGTACCAATCTACGCCCTGTACTACTTCGTGCGAGACACGTTGGGCATGACCTGGCGGCGCTGGCTTACCTTCGACTTCTTGGGCAACTACTTCCGACGCCGCGCCTTCTACCGTCTCACCTTCGAGCAGCACATCGACAACCCCGATCAGCGCATCGCCGAGGACGTGAGCGGCTTCACTCAAAA
>DATAKF010000186.1:0-5959 GCA_036261775.1 Polyangiaceae bacterium
AGGCCTCCCAGCTCAAGAAAGCCCCGGTCCCTTGACGACCCCCCAGAAAGGCCAAATACTACCACCCGAGATTCCTACATCGGAAAAGTCGGGAATCGTCGCGATGCTCCGTTTGCTGCCTTTTCCTCCCATTCTCGTGGGCTTTGGGGCCCCAACCCCAGAGCGACCCTCAAACTAGCCGACTCCAGCCAAACCTCTGACTCCCATGCCCAAGACCTACAGCGACCTGTTTGCCGAGATCCGGCAAAGCGTGAAACTCATCTCCCTCGACGAGCTGAAGGCTCGGGTCGAGCAGCGCAAGGACAAGCCCTTCACGCTGGTCGACGTGCGCGAGAAGGACGAGTTCCGGGCCGGGTTCATCCCGGGCGCCTTGCACATTCCGCGTGCTCACCTGGAGATGCAGGCGGAGCAGAAGCTGCCAGACAAGAACGCTGAGATCATCTTGTACTGCGCTGGCGGTACCCGTAGCGCGTTCGCTGCCAAGACGCTGCAAGAGTTCGGCTACACGAACGTCATCAGCGCCAACCCCGGCTTCGTGCGCTGGAAGGATCTCAAGTTCCCGATCGAAGAGCCCACTCAGCTGACGCCAGCGCAGCTCGATCGCTACTCGCGTCACATCCTTTTGCCCGAAGTGGGCGAGAAGGGGCAGGAGAAGCTGCTGAAAGGGCGTGTGCTGCTGCTGGGCGCCGGTGGTTTGGGCGCGCCGGCCGCGCTGTATTTGGCTGCCGCTGGTGTCGGCACGCTGGGCATCGTCGACGCCGACACCGTCGATGCGTCGAATCTGCAGCGCCAGATCATTCACGCAACCTCGCGCCTGGGCCAAGCCAAGGTGGACAGCGCCGAAACGGCCATTCACGACCTGAACCCCGACGTGAAGGTCGTGAAATACCAAGAGCGCGTGAACGCCAGCAACGTCGACCGCATTTTCGGTGCCGGCTGGGATTGCATCGTCGACGGCTGCGACAACTTTCCGACGCGCTACCTGGTGAACGACGCCTCGCTCTTTCACAAGGTCCCGGTGGTGCATGGCTCCATCTTCCGCTTCGACGGCCAAGTGACGACCTTCATGCCGTTCGACGGTCCTTGCTACCGCTGCCTTTACCCGGAGCCCCCGCCCGCGCACCTGGCGCCCTCCTGCGCCGAGGCGGGCGTGCTCGGCATCTTGCCCGGCGTCGTCGGCGTCATTCAGGCCACCGAAGCCATCAAGCTCATCTTGGGGGCCGGCGACGTGCTGAAAGGCCGTTTGCTCACCTACGACTCACTGAAGATGACCTTCCGCACCCTCAAGCTGCGCCGAGACAAGAGCTGCCCGACCTGCGGCGAGAACCCGACCATCAAGGAATACATCGACTACGAAGGCTTCTGCTCGCGCTAAGGGGTTAGGGGCGAGGGGGTAGGGGCTAGCCGATCGAGGGGCTAGCGGAAGAGGGGGGCGGCGCGCCACCCTGTTTCGGCGGTGGACGAGTAAGAAATGGGGCGCTCGAGGGCGAGCCCTAATTCCCTCTGCGCCCCTCCGCCGACTAAGCCCTCACCCCTCACCCCTTGACCCCCAAGCGCAACGGAGCCGTACGCCCAACGGAGCTGTAAGCCCGGCCTGCCCGGTGCGTTTTCAGGAGCGACGGCCGGAAATGGCCTTTGGATGACTTGGGCCTTCTGGCTCGGCTGTATTTCGACTAGAAAAACGGCACCGCCGATACGGCGCCGTGGCCTTCGCCACGCAAGAGGAGAGAAACGGTATGTCTCGAAACACCTCCATCAGCTTCCTTCTACTGAGCGGCCTCGGTCTGCTCACGGCTTGCGGCGAAGACAAGCCCGCCGAGACCGGCCAGCCCGCGGCTGTGCAGTGTCCCCCGGGACAGATCTACGACGGTCGCTTGTGCCAGACGGTCGGCGCCGCGGCTGCGCCCACCACGGCGGCTCCCGCCACGGCGGCTCCCGCCACGACGGCGGCTCCCGCTGCTACCGGCGTTCCGGCGATCCCGGGCGTCGCGACGACGCAGGCAGGTCCGACGGCGGCTGCGCTCGATCCGACCGCGGCCCAAGCTGCGACGCAGCTCATCGCGCCGCTCGGCGCGCAGCACGCCCCCGCAGGTGCCAAGCCGGTGGGCTCGGCCATTGCTGGTAACTTTCAGCAGGGCCAGTCGCTCGAGGCGACGATCCAGCTGAACGCCAACAAGTGCTACACGGTCGTCGGCGTCGGCCTGCCGCCCGTCACGAACCTGGACGTCTCGATCTCGGCCGTTCCGCTGATGCCGGGCCTGCCCGCCATCACGCTCGCGGTCGACAACAGCACCGGCAGCACCGCAATCTTGGGCGACAAGCCCAACTGCTACAAGGCCGGACCGCTCAGCATTCCGGTCAAGCTGACCCTGACCGTGTCGGCAGGCTCGGGCGTCGCCGCAGCTCAGGTGTTCGAGAAGTAAGCGCGCACGCGGCGCTACGTCGCGTTACGCCGCAGCGCGTCCGGCATTGTCGGGCGCGCTGCCAGGCGCGCTTTTCGAGCCGAACAGGGGGACCAGGGGAGGCAGGTTCTGCGCCTTGCGCCGCGCGAGCTCCCAGCGCGTGATGACGGGAGCCACCAGCGCTGCCATCGTGGCCATCGCGAAGCCGGCGATGACGTCGATGACGTAGTGCCAGCGCAGGAACATCGTGGCGCCGATGATGTTCGCCGAAAAGAACGTCAGCAGCGGCCAGGTGTAGCGGAACGGCAGGCGATCGCGGTTCCGAAACGAGAACATCGCGATGAAGCACGGGCCCGCCGTGTGCAGCGATGGAAAGATGTCCTTCTGCGCGCCGTTGGAGCGCACGGTGGACCAAACCAGATCCATCCACAGACCGCTCGGCAGCTCGTGCTTGAACAGCTCCGGGAAAGCGCGGAACGGGCCGAAGCCAGGCACCAGCAAATACCCGGTGTGGCCCACGCACACGATGATCAACATGCCCAGCATGAATTCGCCGAGCAGCATTTGATCGCGTGAGCCGAACACGATCGGAAAGATGTGCGCGGCTAGCAGGAAGAAGTAACAGAAGTAGAAGAACGCGAACCACTCGGTGGTCGCGGGCGTCACGAACTGATCCGCCCACACCGCTGGCTCGAAGCCGAACAGGGCGTGGTCGAGCGCGAACAGCTGGTGATCGAGCGAGCCAGGGTTCACCACCGGGAGCAAGTGCTTGAAGAACACGTAGCTCTGCTGCACCGTGCCGTAGATGCCGATGCGGTACAGCAGCGCGCGCCACAGGTTCGAGCGCAGCGCGCCGCTCCGCACCAGGCCGAGGCAGACGACATAGGTCGCCAAGAGCCCGAGCGCTTCGACCAGGCTGCGGGTGCGCATGGGGTGCGGATCTGCGCGCAAGACGGCGATGTTCAGCTCGAGCAGGTAGGCGAGCACCAAGCCGTCAGCGACGGCAAATGTTCGGAAAATCTTGCTGAATCGGCTCACTGCTTCAGTCTCGCTCAGCTCTCTGTATCGCTCCGTACCGTGCGGGCCGGCAGGCTTTGCTGCTCGGCCCCTGGGTCGCTCAACTGCGTCGTCGGGTCGCTCAGCTGCGTGGCGACGGGCGCGTCTACACGCAGGCGCGGCGGGGGAGCGTCGTCGAGCAGCGCCGCGACGCTGAGCTCGGCCAGCAGCAGCTCGGCGCGCTCCGGCCCGAGGCGCATCGCTTCGGCAACCTGCGCTGCCGTGAGCGGGCCTGTCGTCGCCTGCACGTCGGCCAGCGCGCTGATCTGCGCCGTGCGTAGCCCTTCGCCGCGCAGCAGGCGCGCGGTCCTGGCGCGCGCGAGCGCCCAGATCCCAGCCGCCAGCGGAGCGCCAGCGGCCAAGTAGGTGGCGGCCGTCGCCCAGGGCTCGGGCGATGCGGTGAGCACGACCGCGCTGGCGATCAGCACCGCGAGGGCGCCCATGCCAGCCAGCAAGAAGCCGGCGGCCGAGTACATCAGGAGCTTGGCTTGCTCGCTGGCGGCGGTGGTGAGCGCCGTGCGGGTACGGGTGCTCAGGGTCACGTTCGGAACGTTCAGCGCGATGCGCGGGCCACCGCACACCAGGCAGCGAAAGCCGAGCGTCGCGTTCGGCTCGACGTCGGCCACGGCGCTACAGTGCGGGCAAACGTTGCTTTCGCCGTGCGCCGCGCCGCAGGCCTCGCACACGGATTTTCCCGCGGGCAGCGCCTGACCGCAGTTGCGGCAAGGCGCGCTTTTTGGAGGCTCGAGCAGGGCGCCAGCGACGGGCGGCATCCGGCCGGCTTTAGCATCGGAAGGAGCCATGTCCAAGCGCTAGGCGATCGTGAGCACTTGCTGCAGAAGGCGTTCGAGCAGGTGGTAGGTCATGCCCCAGACCACGCGCTCGTCGATCACGTACGCCGGGACCCGCAGGGTGGCGCCGCGCACCTCGACGTCGCGCATGGTGCGCAGGGCATCACTGGCGAGCGCGTCGAGCGGTACCCAGAGCACCTCGGCCACTTCGCTCGACAGTGTGACGCTAGGTCGTTCGGTCGCCCAAAACACGAAGGGTCTGACCGCCATGTCCGAGGAACGCATCGGGCTCACGTCATCGAGTCGCCCCAAAAGCTCGGCGCCGGCTAGATCGACGCCCACTTCTTCGAGCGTCTCGCGGCGGGCGGTATGTAAAAGGTCTGCATCTTCGGGGTGGGCGTGACCGCCTGGTAGCGCCATGTGGCCTGACCACGGATCACCCTCGCGCTCGCTGCGCCGCACGAGCAAAAGCGAGAGCGTCGCCTCTTCGGCCGAGCTGGGCGCGAGCACCAACGCGACGGCGGCGCGGCGTGGTTGCTCGAGCTCACGGCTGGGAGCCTGGGCGAGAGCGCTCCTGACGCGCTCGAGGTCGATGGGCCCGCTCATCACTCCCCATCGCTACCAGATGAGGGGCCTCCGCCCCACGCAGCGCGCTGAAAACGGCGAATTTCTCTCACAGCTACAGTGGAATTTCCAGGGACCCTTGGTGTAACGTCTCGCCCGCCATGAAGCTCGTCCCCCCGGTCCGCGTGCTAGGCGCGGCGACCCTCGCGTTGACCCTCTTGTCCGTGCCGAGCCCCGCCGCCGCGTTCCCTGGTTTTTTTGCGTCGAAGAAGCAAGAGCCGGTCAAGACCTACTCGACGCAGATCGCGGTCATGAAGCGCGGCGCCGATACCGTCGTTAGCGTGATGCCCGACTACGAGGGCCCGCTCGAAGGCTTCGCGATGGTGATGCTCGTCCCGGCGGACGTGACGACCGACAAAGTGACGACGTTGAAGCGCGACTTCATCGATCGCCTCGACACCTTGAGCGCGCCCCGCTTTCACGAGTACTGGGAGCAGGATCCGTGCGACGCGGGCCCCGTCGAGCAAGAGTGGGAGCGCAACCTCAAGGTCGAGGGCGCCGCGGGCGGTCCGCTGGGCGGCGGCGCACCGACGCCCGAGGCCGGCGCGCTCAAGCCAGCCAAGGAGTTGTTTCTCGACGTGAAGGCCAAGCAGAAGGAGGGCGAATACAAGTTCACCCTGCTCGAGCCGGGAGCCGACGTGACCGCGTGGCTGTCGAGCCACGGCTACAAAGCGCCGGAGGGCGCCGCAGCGGCGCTCAAGCCGTACGGCGCGCTGCGACCGCTGGTGGCGGAGGTCGACCCCAAGCGCATCGAGCTGGTGGGCGGCGATCGCGCGCAGCTGTCGCCGGTGCGCTTCGCGACCACCCAGCCTTTCGACACCATTCCGAGCCGTCTGGGCCTGCTGAACGCGCCGAAAGAGCAGGAGCTGATCATCTTCGTGATCGACCCCGAAGCTCGCTACGAGACCAAGAACTACAAGACCATCTTTCCGCCGACCAACATCCAGCTCGACTTCACGGCCAAGGAGCGGATGGGCGAGTTCTACAACGCGCTCTACGACATTATCCTGCAGAAGCATCCGCAGTCGTTCTTGTCGGAGTTCGCGTGGCCGACCGAGGGTTGCGGCCAGCCTTGCGCCACCGAGC
>DATAKF010000194.1:0-7337 GCA_036261775.1 Polyangiaceae bacterium
CTGCTCGGCGGTGGGCTGCAGCTTTGCTGGCTTCACCCGCGTGGGTTATTTCGATGGCCGCGCGGCCCGTAGTCTGGCGGCGCCGCCAACACCGCCGCGCGTGAGCTTTCCTGGTCCGGGCGGCTCGCGCTGGCGTTTGCAGTGCGCCACCACGGGCGAGGCCAGTCCTGCCGCGCTGCCGTTTCGACCTGCGACGCCGCTCAGCGGTCGGCGCTTGCGTCGCGGCCCCGGCGTGCTGACCGAAGAACCGCTGCTCACGGCGCTGTCGCCATTTTTGGAGCAGCCGGCGCCGCAGCTGGGCGATAATTTCGAAGGCGTCGACGCTGGCACCGAACCGTACGGCGTGCAGATGCGCGTCTACGCCTACGGGCCCCGCGGTGGCGATTGGACGCGCGCCGGGTCGCTCAGCATTGCGTTCGCCGATCGCTTCAGCGTGAAGCCGGGTGTGCGCGTGACCGCCAACGGCCGTAGCCCTTGGCCAGACGCCACCAGCGCCGCTGACGCGCTGGGCGCGGAGCCCAGCACCAACGCGGCGGGGTTAGCGGCCGCCTTGGACCCTGCAGGTACGGCTGGTGGGCTGCTGCTGAGCTCGCGCGGGGCGGTCGATTTCTTCTGGTTCGAGGCCGGCCGGGTGCCGCTCCATATCCCCAACGTTGGCCGTCTCGGAGTGGGCGCGCGCTTCTCGGGCGTGGTCAAGACCAAGGCGGGGGTGTTCCTTGGCTCGTACGACGAGAGCACGCGCTCTTTCCGCGTGTACCGCGTCGCTGGGCAGGACCTCGAGGTCGCGCTCGAGGTGACTGACATACCGCCGCCGCGTGGTGCCACCGCCGAGCTGGTGCGCAGCGCTGCGGGTGACGCCCTGGGCATTTGGGTGCGCGGAACGGGTTGGTTCGTCCACCCGGTGGATCTCGAGAACGGCGTGGTCGACGCGCCTTACCTGGTAAGCCCCGCGCAGCTGGCCAGCATGCCGCCCGCTTGTGCGGACGGCGCTGAAGGCTTCTTGGTGACGGGCGCAATCACGCCCGATCCTGGCGCCGAGCTGCCGAGCGGCATGAGCCTGCGCGGCTTCGAGGGTCGCTTCCGTGTCTCTTCGCTGGGCCTGTGCGTCGACGCGCTTGCTGCACAGGGCGACGCCGGCTCGAGCGCTGGCGCCCGACCTGGTGCTGCGGCGTTGCGCGCGACTGGCCGCCCGACCGTCATCACGACGTTGACGGAGCGCAAGCCGCTGGGGCGTCGCGTCGAGCTGCGTTGCTCGAATTGAGATGCCGGCGTCTCAATTCGATTGAGCGGCGACCCCAGTCGCCCGCGAGACAGGCGACCCAGTCGCCCGCGAGACAGGCGACCCAGTCGCCCACGAGACAGGCGACCTAGTCGCCCATGAGACAGGCGACCTGGTCGCCCACGAGACAGGCGACCTGGTCGCCCACGAGACAGTCTCACCCCGAGAAGTTAGCTTGGCGCAGTTGTACGGGTTCGCCCGCGGCGCAACTTTGTCCACAGCGCTGCGCGCTTTTGGATTTAGGGGTTTGATTTTCCGAGGGCCTGCTGCTACTACATTCGGGTCCGCGCAGAGTGAGGCTGTCCCCCCCCCGGCCCCTTTGCGCGGACACTGATTTTGTCCCTGCGCAAGCAGAGCATCGACGAAAGCAGAGCAGCCCTGCGGCGGGCGTGGTCACCCGCCGGGATGAGACGACGGCAGCGTTACTTGCCGCGATCCAGCTTCGCAGCCATCGCTTCGCCGAGCTCGGCCGCGCGCTTGGCGGCGGCTTCGACGGCGTCGATCAGCGTGCGACGGATGCCGCCGGTTTCGAGCGTGTGCAGGCCCGCGATGGCGGTGCCGCCTGGGCTCGTCACCATGTCTTTGAGGCGACCCGGATGCTCACCGGTTTCGAGCAGCAGCTTGGCCGAGCCGTAGACGGTTTGGGCCGCGAGCAAGAGCGCGGTGTCGCGGTGCAGGCCGACCTTCACGCCGCCGTCGGCCAAGGCCTCGATGATCACCATGATGTAGGCCGGGCCGCTGCCGGACAGTCCCGTGACGGCGTCGATCAGCGACTCGTCGAGCACCACCGAGCGCCCGATGGCGGCGAACAGCGCCTGGGTGACGTCGATGTCTTCTTTGGTGGCGCGCGAGCCGGGCGCGATACCGGTGGCGCCGGCCAGCGCGATGGCTGCGGTGTTGGGCATGGCGCGGACGACGCGCACGTGCGCGGGCAAGCGCGCTTCCAGCGAACGGATCGGCACGCCGGCCGCGATTGAGACCAGCAGCGTGTCGGGCGCGAAAGCGTCGGCCATTTGGTCCAGCACGCGATCGATGACCTGCGGCTTCACGGCCAACACGACCAGGTTGGACACTTTGGCCAGCTCGCGGTTGTCGCTGAAGGTCTTGATGCCGTACTTGGCTTCGAGCTCTTGCAGGTGGTCACCTCGCACGTCGCTGGCCACGATTTGCTCTGGCGTGACGCTCTTGGACGCGAGCAGGCCGCGGATCAGCGCGCCCGCCATGTTGCCGGCGCCCAGCATGCCGATGCGTTGAGATTTCATGCGCCGAAGCTAACTTAGGAAGCCCAGGCGAGCCAGGACTTCGCGCAGCTGTGCCGCGTTGCCGGCGCCGTAGACGCGCGGCGGTAGCGAGCGCGCGCCGTGCGCTGGGTCGAACCAAACCGCGGAGGCCGCAGCGCTCAGCGCGCCCTGCACGTCGGCTTGCCAGGCGTCGCCGACGTGCAAAAGCTGCTCGGCTTCGACGCCCAGCGCGGCGCATGCGTGCGCAAAAATCCGCGGATCCGGCTTGTCGATGCCGACGCGGCCCGAATCGACCACGACGTCGAACGCGCTGGTCCAGCCCAGCTCGTCGATCAGCTCCGCCAGGAATCCCTCGGAGTTCGAGATGATGGCGATCGGAACCCTCGCGCTCTTCAGCTCGCGCACCAGCTCGATCATGCCCGCGATGGGCTTGCGCCACAGGTTGCGCTTCGGCTGCTCGTCCCACAGCCAAGCGCCTAGCTCGATGGCTCGCTCGGCCGGAACGCCGCCGCCCGTGAGCTGCGCCTCGATCATGCCACGCCAAGCCGCCGCGTGACCTTCGCTCTTTTTGGCGCCGTAGATCTCCCAAGCCCGCGGGCTCTCGGCTGCCGCGGCGCGAGGGTCGAAGGCTGCGCCGCGCTCTTGCAAGCGGCGCTGCAAGAAGTCGAAATCCAACTCGGCCAGCGTTTGACCGAAGTCGAAGCCGAGCGCTTTCACCCGAACAGACCCTTCAGCTTCTCGAGGAAGCCCTGTTGCTGCGGCTGCACGTCCTCGCCCAGCTCGCGCCCCAGCTCTTCGATCAGCTCGCGAGCGCGCGGCGTGAGGCGTGCCGGGATCTCGACCGCGACCTCCACCAGCTGGTCACCGCGCCCGCTGCGCAGGCGGTGCTCCACGCCCTTGCCGCGCACCCGCAGCACCTGACCCGGCTGCGTGGAAGGCGGCACCCGCAGCTTGATTTTGCCTTCGAGCGTGGGCACGTCGATTTCGCCGCCGAGCGAAGCTTGCACGAACGTGATCGGCACTCTGCAGACCACGTCGTCGCCCGAGCGGCGAAAGAAGGGGTGCGGCGCTACCTCGACCAGCAGCTCCAGGTTGCCTGGCGGGCGATCCGAGCGCACGCGGTGTCCGCCTTGATCCACGACGCGCGTGGCGCCGTGCTCGATGCCAGCCGGTATGTCGACCCGCAGCACGCGCTCACTGCTGACCAACCCCTTGCCGCTGCAGCTGCGGCAAGGCGTGGTCGGGACCGAGCCGTTGCCTTTGCAGCGCGAGCACGGGCGCTCCATGGCGAGCGGAAAAAGCGCCTGCTGAAAGCGCACGCGTCCGCGCCCGCCGCAAGCCGAGCAGGTCTCGACGCGCGTGCCCGGCTCGCCGCCGCTGCCTTTGCACTCCCCGCAGCTGTCGGTGCGCTGGTAGCGCACCTCTTTGGTGGCGCCTAGCGCGGCCTCTTCGAACGTGACCGACAGCGGCATGCGCAGGTCGCCCTTGTCGCCGCCGCGAAAGCCGAAGGCGCCCAAGATGTCGCCGAAGATTTCGTCGAAGCCGCCAAAGTCGACCACGTCGCCACCCGGGCCGCGGCCACCAGCTTGGAACGCGGACGGGCCGTAGCGATCGTAGGCGCTGCGCTTGTCGGCGTCCGACAAGATTTGATGCGCCAGGTTGATCTCGGTGAAGCGATCTTGCGCTGTCGGGTCGCCCTGGTTCTTGTCCGGGTGGTGTTGGATCGCCAGGCGACGAAAGGCGGCCTTGATGTCGGCTTCGGTGGCGTCGCGGCCAACACCTAAGACTTCGTAAGGATCGCGCACTTGAGTGAACCGTGGCTGGGCAGAGGAAAGGGCTGGACGACCGAGGAGGAACGACGAGGGAGGACGCGAAAGAGATCGCGCACTTCAGTAAAACCGTGGCAGAGGGGGACGACCGAGGAGGAACGACGAGGGAGGACGGGACTGAAAGCGCCATAGCATGGCCGTTTCCGGGGGCCATAGGCTTGGCCCTTCCCGGCGTCGGCTTGGCCGACTACGATCCGAGGTCGGGCGCCGAGGAGCGCCCTCCCCCTCGATGACCACCGAAGACGACCGGCGCCACGGCTACCGCGCTCCCATCGAGCTGAAGGTCGAATACAAGCGGCTGAACACGTTTTTTGCCGACTACACCCGCAACATTTCGCGGGGCGGCACCTTCATTGGCACCGACAAGCCGCTCAAGGTCGGCACCGAGTTCGTGTTCGCGCTCGGCATCCCCCACATGGCCGAGCCGCTGCGGCTGCGCGGCAAGGTCATCTGGACCACCGACCTCGAGGACGCCACCAAGGCCAACCCAGCCGGCATGGGCATCGAATTTCAGTACGGTGAGGGCGAGCGTGCCGAGAAAGAAGCCGCCGTCGAGCGCCTGATGTCGGCCGAGCTGGGTGAGCACTTGGCGACCAAGCTGCTTGGGCGTAAGCCTCAGCTCTAGGAGCCTGATGTTTCTCGGCAAGCGTTTGATGTACTCGCCATTTCTGGCGCAGATGGTGGTGATTCGTCGCTGCAATCTGACCTGCGGCTATTGCAACGAGTTCGACGAGACCTCGGACCCCATACCGACCGACGTCTTGAAGGCGCGCATCGATCGCCTGAAGGAGCTCGGCACCTTCAGCCTGGAGCTGACGGGCGGAGAGCCGCTGATGCACCCCGACATCGCCGAGCTCATCCGCTACGCGCGCCAGCGCGACTTTTACAAAGTGATGATGATCTCCAACGCCTACCTTCTGAATCAGAAGAAGGTGGAGGAGCTGAACGACGCCGGCTTGATGGAGATGCAGGTCAGCGTGGACGGCGTGATGCCCAACGACGTGACCGTCAAAGTGCTCAAGCCGATGCTGCCCAAGCTGAAGGTGCTGGCGCAGCACGCCAAGTTCAAGGTCGTGCTCAGCGCGGTGCTGGGCGCCGCCAAGCCCGAAGAAGTGCTCACCGTCGTGCGCACGGCCAAAGAAATGGGCTTTCGCCCGCGTGTCTTGGTGTTGCACGACGGCGGGGGCCAAATGCGCCTCACACCCGGTGAGCAAGCGGTGTTCGAGCAAGTGCGCAGCGAGCTCGGCCAAAAATTCAAAGAGGCGGGCGACTACCGCGATCGGCTGCTCAACGAGGGCAGCGCGCCGTTCAAGTGTCGCGCTGGCGCCCGCTACTTGTACGTCGACGAGTTCGGCGACATCGCGTGGTGTTCGCAAACACGCGGCGTCTTCAAGAAGGCGCTCTTGGAGTACACGCCCGCTGATTTGCGTGAGCAGTTCTACACGCGTAAAGACTGCGCGGCCTCGTGCACCATCGGCTGCGTGCGCACCCAGAGCGCCTACGACGAGTGGCGCGACCAGCCCAACAGCTTCGAAGGCGCCAAGCGCCTCCCCGTCGTAACGACGCCGTAAGCCCCTGCGCGGGAATCCGCAGGAAGGCGGGAAGGCGGGAAGCGCGAGCAGGAAGCGCATTTCTCGTTCGGGGGCCGAACGAGAAATCGTTGCCCGCGGGGCGAGGCATCGAGGGCGTCGGCGTGTGTGCCGCCGTCGAGGCCACCAGTGAACCCAGCCAAGAATCCTTTTCTCGCAATCTTCCCGCCTTCCCGCCTTCCTGCGGATTCCCACTCTTGTCCGCACATTTCCGGCCAGTTGCGGACATTGCATCGGCATGAGCCGTCGAAGTTCGGGCCTTTTTTGTGGTTGCGTGGTTGCGCTCGGGGTTGCCGCGACGCCAGCGGAGGCGGCCGTGGTTTGGACGTCGACCTTCGAGAAGGGCGACAGCTCCGAGTGGATGCCGGGCACGAACCCCAAGGGACCGGACGGCGTGCGCTTGAACTTTCAGGTGCTGGGCGAGCAGGTGTACCGCGGCAAGTACGCCGGCAAGATCACTGTGCACCCTGACGACCTGTTCGGTCAGTACAAGCAAGACCGCGTCGACATTCAGCACCAGAGCACCCTGACGGGTGAAGGCCAGAATAGCTGGATCTCCGGGCACTACATGATGCCGGAGGACGCGAAGGTCAGAAACGAGATCGCGTTCTACGAGTCGAACGTGAGCTACCAGAACGTGATGGACTTTTGGGTCGAGCCCAAGGCGGGCGGCGGCACGACCATCAACTTTGGTACGGGATTTTTGGGCGACAAGAAGCTGTGGACCGCCGATTTTACCAAAGGCGTTTGGCACCAAGTCGCGATTCACGTGCTGTGGTCGACCAACGCCCAGACGGGGAGCGTCGACGTGTGGTTCGACGGACAGCAGGTCGTTACCGCCGCAAAAGCCAAGACCAAGGCCGACGCGAACACGTTGTTCTTTCAAACGGGCCTGCACCGCAAAGACCCCGCCAACTTCGACGACACCATCTACTTCGACGACTTCATCGAAGCCGACAACCAAATCGACGCCAAGATTGCGGCGCCCAGCGCCGACCCGGTTCCCGGCGGCGGTAGCGGCGGCACCGGTGGCATGGCTGGGGCCGCTGGCGCGGCAGGCGGCTCAGCAGCAGGCGTCGGCGGCAGCAGCAGCCCTCTCGGCGGCACCGGCGGCACCAGCTCCGCCGGCAGCGCGTCGACCGGCGGCACCCCCACGAGCGCCGGCACTACGACGACCGGCGGCACCAACTCCACCGCCGGCACCACCTCCACACCCGCCGCCACCAGCGAAGACCCCAGCGGCTGCTCGCTTGCTCGACCGACCCGCACGAGCTTCGCTACGGCACTGTTCGCACTGCTCGGCATCGCAGCCGCTCTACGTCGCCGTCAAATGGCTCCCTGATTTTACAGGGAGGCGGGGAGGCGGGGAGGTCCGCGAGGGCGAGAACGCATTTTTTGA
>DATAKF010000215.1:0-11670 GCA_036261775.1 Polyangiaceae bacterium
GGTGACGACGGTGTGCGTCTCTGGATCAACAACACGCTCCAGGTCAACACCGGCTGGAAGGACCAGGGCCCGACCGAGTACGCGTCGTCGGTCATCACGCTGACCCAAGGCACGCCCGTCGACCTTCGCTTCGAGTACTACGAAAATAGTGGTGGCGCATCGGCTCGCCTGCGTTGGAGCTCCGCGGCGATCGCCAAGCAAGCCATTCCGGCAACCTACCTGACGCCGCCCACGAACACGCTCCCGCCTTTCGTCACGTCGCCTGCAACTGCCAACCTCAACGTGAGCGTGGTGCCGCCGACTTGCTACGACGGCGCGTTTACGGCGGCTTGGGGCTTGGACGCGCTGGACCGAGCCACCGTGTCCAACGGCGCCGTGACCCTGCAATCGCCGATCGCTGGTCCAGTGAAGGTCAGCGCGTACGTTCAGGAGTTCAAGGACACCGCGACCGTCAACGTCGTCGTCGACGCCAATGACGTGCTGGAAGCGCCCGCCGGCTCGGTCGCCAAGTTCGCAGGGGCGTCGACCGGTCCTGATACGGCTACGATTCTCTACCCGTACGACGCGACGGTGTTTCCGCTGGCGCTCAAACCCCCAGTCTTGCAGTGGGACAACGGTGGCATCGCGGCCGACGCCATCAAGGTCTCGCTCACCTACCCGGCGGTGGGCACTCCGACGTTTTCGTGGTCGAAGATCGTGCCTTCCACTAGTAACCAACGCTTCACGTTCACCCGCGAACAGTGGGGATTCTTCGAGCGTACTGCCAAGGGTGGGACTGGCAAAATCACGCTACAGCGCATCGTAGCTGGCAACTTGAAAGACCCGATCTCGAAGACGATCGTGTTCGCCAGCACGCCCCTCCGCGGCAAGATCTTTTACACGCAGTACGGCGGCGGCAACGACATCATGCGGCTCGACCCGGGCGGCGATATCCCGGCTGCCAAAGCGTTTTCTACCGTCAACGGCTGCCCGGTTTGCCACTCCATGTCGGCGAACGGTACCAAGTTCGCCACCTCGAACTGGACCTGGAGCACCAACGGCGGCATCTCGAACGTGGATTCGGCCGGCAACCTGACGGTGCTGAGTGACTTTCCGAATCCCAATACACCCTACGGCAACGGCGGCAGCGACTGGCGCGGCTTCGCTTGGGCGCCGTTCACCCCGGACGGCAAATACATCTTTGCCACCAACAACATCTACGGCAACACGAAAGAGAGCGTGGTTGGCATCAACACCACGACCCGCGACGTAGAGCTTCCCGCGGCCGTCATTTCCGGCGGCACCGGCATTGGCTTGCTCGCCGACTACTATTCGACCACCAACTGGACCGGTAACGCTTGGCGTCGCATCGACGCGCAGGCAAATTTCGACTGGACGGGCTCGCCTGGCGGCCCGGTGCCGGCAGACGGCTTCAGCGTGGTGTGGGACGGCAGCGTCGAGGGCCTGTTCACCGAAGCCACCACCTTCGAGGTGGAGACGAGCGTTGGTGTGCGCCTGACCGTGGGCGGCAACGTCATCATCGACCAGCTGGCGAACAACGGTGGGCTCACGACCACCAAGTTCACTGGCGTTGCCAACCTGACCAAGGGCCAAAAGACGGCGATTCGTCTGCAAGCCGTCGACATGAATTCCCAGACCATCGTCAAGCTGCGTTGGTCCAGCACCAGCACCCCCTACGGATTCATCCCGCAATCGCAGCTGTTTCCTAGCGGCGGGCCGTACGGCGCGGTGGCGACTTACGCCGACAATACCGGTCACTCCATCACTCGGCTCGAGTCCGACCTGTACTACGACTGGGGTAGTCGTTCGCCGTCCAAGGGCTTGACCAGCGGCAGCCTGGACAACATCGACGCCGACAACTTTACCTCGACGTGGGACGCGTTGGTCGAAGCGCCCGCTACTGGCAACCTGCAGTGGTGCGTCAGGTCGGATGATGGTGTCAGGGTCGACATCGATGGTGTGAACAAGGTCAACACCGCAGGCGTCACGGACACTTGCGCCGCGGCCATGGCCGTCACGGCGGGCCAGAAGTACGCGGTGCGCGTGGTGCACACCGAAGGCTCTGGCGGCGCTTACATGCAACTGAGCTGGGTGATGAGCACGTTCATCACCACGCGCGAGCCCATCCCGATGGCCCGCACGTTCCCGCCCGCCAGCTGGACCACGCCCGCAAACGGCCTTTCGGCGACCTTCTACGACACGATGGACTACGGCGGCTCGTCGGTGGCGGTGAACGCCACGACCCCGCAGGCCTACAAGACGTTCGTCAACAACCTGGACTTCGACTGGGGCAACGACCGCTACAGCTACGGGCGCTCCCTGACCAGCAGCGACACCGTGTCGGGTCGCTTCACCGGCCGTCTCCAGCCCATTTGCACGGGCGTCTACGAGTTCGAGATCTACGCCGACGATACCACCAACATCTGGATCGGCGGCGAGCGGCTGCTGCAGCAGATCGGCTGGGGTACCAAGTACGCCGCGCGCTACTTGGACGCCGCGACCATCTACGACTTCAAGGTCGACTGGACCGAGAACGGTGGCGGCGCCGGCATTCGCATCAATTGGAAGCCGTCTTGTAACGGCGCCACGGCGTATACCGCGATCCCGAAAGCCAACTTCTTCCCGACGGGGGACACGACGCTCAACGGCTATCTCCGCCAAGGTGGCGACAACGGCAACGGCTACCCATACGTCGCGTGGGAGACCCCCAACGCGGTCGGCTCTCCGCCCGTCGACGTGACGAGCCAGAGCCCCGGCAACTGGGGTCTCGGGCAGTCGGTGATGATGGTGCCCTCCTTCTCGCCTGACGGCACCAAGCTGGTGTTCGTCGACGGCGACTCGGCCACCAACTCGGGCTGGCGCAAGGGCCTCAGCACCTTCGATTTCGACCAGGCGAACAAGCTGTTCAAAAACCGCCGCCAGATGGTCAACAACTTCCCGTACGGCGACGTCATCAAGTGGCCCGTCTACGAGAGCGACTCGAAGAGCGTCATCTACCAGACGACCACTCCGGGTGACGCGTGTTGCCGCAACAGCTGGACCAAGTACGGCTACATGGGGCCGACCAACTACTTCGAAGATCCAGGCAAGTTGTGGTCGATCAACACGACGTCGAACACGCCGACGCCCGTAGCGCTGGACAAGCTCAACAACGGCGAGCGCGCCATGGATCGCAACAAGGCGTACCAGGCGACCATGCTGCCGGTCGCGGCGGGCGGGTACCGCTGGGCGGTGTTCACCAGCACGCGCCCGTACGGCAATACCCTCAACCTGCCGGCCATTTCCCAGGACTACTCGAACACCGCCAACAACGGTTACACCCCAATGCTGAATACGTCGGCCATTCAGAGCATGCTCTGGGTGTCGGCGGTCGACGACAGCGTGAGCGCCGCAACTGACCGCAGCCACCCGGCGTTCTTCTTGCCGAACCAGGCGTACAGCGAGGGTGGCACGCACTACTTGAACGAGCGCGCCTACTGGGTGACCGAAGCTTGCCGCTCGGCAGGCTCGGGCTCCGGTTCGACCTGCGACGTCGATGAAGACTGCTGCGGTGGTACCGCGTCGCCCAAGACGGGCGTGTGCCGCATCGATACGCCCATTGCGTCTCCGCCGACGCGCCATTGCGCCAGCGTGCCGCCGCCCAACGCCTGCATCGCCGCGGCGGGCGCCTGTTCGGCCGACAGCGACTGCTGCTTCAACTACCCGTGCGTGGCGAACATTTGCACCAAGCCGCCGCCACTGCCGACCTACAAGCCGACGAACTTTACCCGCATTTACACGGCTGAATGCGGCAAAGGCACGCTGCCGGCTTGGCGCTTCTTCGACTGGCAGGCGGTCACGCCGCCCGTCGACTCGGCCATCGAGATTTACGCCGAGAGCTCGAACAGCCAAGCGTCGTTCCAGACACTGCCCGCCGCGCCTGCGGTCGTGGCGCTCACCGGCGTCGTGAAGGTGGCGACCGTTACTGGCGCAACCGTCACGGGTTGGGTCGGCAAAGACGTGGGAGCGCTGCTGACGGCTGCCGGAGTCGTGCAGAAGAAGTACCTGCAGATCACCATCCGCTTGATTCCCAACCTCAAGACCACCGCCACGCCGACGTTGACGGATTGGCGACAGTCCTACAGCTGTCCGCCGCAGGAGTAGCGATGCGCAGTGTTTGGCTCGGCTTGGGTTTGCTGGTGGCTTGTAGCGGCGGCGAGAACGACCGCCACCCGGCCATGCCGGCGGGAGCTGGTTCGAGCACGGGTGGCAAGGCCGCCGCAGCTGCAGGAACCAAAGCGACGACCGACGCTGGCGCAGCTGGTGAGACTGGCGAGCAGGGCGGCTCCGACAACGGTGAAGGCGGGGCCGGCGATGGTGGCGTGGGAGCCTCGCTGGAGATCGGCGGCGCGCCGGTGTTGGCTCCGCCCGGCGTTTGCGACCCCGTCATGAAGCTGGGCAAGGCCCAAGTGCAAGACATCGGGGTTCCTGCAGCGACCTTGCTGTCCATGACCGCGGACGAACGCAGCGTCGCGTTCACGACGGGTGCTGACGACTTGCTCGCGCTGCACGTGGCGGATCGTGCCTCGGCTTCAGGTGAATTTACCGATAAGCTGGTCACGTTGCCTGAGGGCTTCGAGGCCAAGAGCGGCGTGGCGCTGTCGAGCGACGGGCTCAAGCTGATCGTGGTGATGTCGGACCACTCCGGCTTCGCCGAGCTGTCCCGCGCGTCGCGCAGCGCGGCGTTCGCGGGTGACGCCGACCCGACCGCCTTTGCTCCGATCAACCAGGAAAAGCCCATGTCGGGCCACTCCGTGGGCTGGCCGGTGCTGTCGGGTGACGGCAAAACCCTGTATTTCTTGAGCTACTTTGGCCAAGGCTTGGTCAGGCAGAGCGAGCGCGACAAGTCCGGCGTCTTCACCCCGGGCACCGAGATCGACGAGTTCACGCTGGGTGGCCAAGAAGGCGCGTACAAGCTGCTCAACGGCGTGTCATCCGACCAGCGCGCCATCTTCTTCTTCGATCAAGAGACGTCGCACCAAATGGCGTTGTTCCGCTCCGCGCCAGGCGCGCCCTTCTACGACCCGCTCGACCTGGGCGAGCGTCGCGGCGCTACGCCCAACACCGACTGCAGCCTCGTCTATTCGTCGAACGCAAGTGGCATCGTGGCGCAGCCCACGGAGTGACGGCGAGACGAGACGTCGACTAGGCCCCTGGAGCGAGCGCGCGCAGGCGCTGCAGACCCTCTTCGGTGCTGGCGACGGGGATGAGGCGCTGTGGGTTTTGCCTCAGCCAGAGGATCGCCTTGAAGACCGCGCGACCGGTGGAGGAAGACATGACGATAGCCGCGCCCACGAACGTGTCACCGTGGCGACCCAGGCAAGCGTCCCAATACTCGGCAATCGCACGCCGGCGTGGCGCTTCCGGATCGGGGGCGCCGCGGGTGTCGAGCACGAAGCCGAATTTGCCGCCGCGCGCGCCGTACTCGTCCATGCGACGCAGATTGTCTCGAAATTCGTCCTCCGTCAGCTCACGCGGTGGCAAGGTGATGATCACGAACGGCCAATTGGATTCGTCGTAGCGAGTCCGTACCGTGCTTCGCGGAGCAGTCCCCAGTGTCACGCAAGAAAGGCTCGCATGCGCGAGCCGACACGGCAATACCCCTGGGCTGCCCTACAGCGGCTGCGCTACGCCGTGCCCTTCTTGCGGGGCCGCCCTTGGTGGTACGCGAAACCGCTCGCCAGCAAGATGGCGCCAGCGGGGAAGCACATCGCCCAACGGCTGGCTCGCAGTGTCAACGTCGCCCCCAACACCGCACCGGCAACGAAGCTACCAGTCACGGCGCTCAAGAGCGAAATGCGACCCACGGCGGGGCGCTCCGGTAGGACTTCCGATGGGCGCCGCGTTGGCAGCGGTAGCTGTGCCTGATACCAGCGGTACCAGCGCGCGACTTCGATGCCCAGATCGGTGACGACGCCCGTGAGGTGCGTAGTGCGGACGACAGCGCCGGAGAGGCGCGTGACCATGCTGTTTTGCATGCCCATGGCGATGCAGAGCAAGGCGGCCTGGGCATCCAGAATGCGCGGGTGGGTGGCGCGAGAAAGCCCCGCGATGAACACGAACAGCAGCAGGACGCCTGCTTCCACGAGCAGCGCGAGCGCGTAGCGCCTGGCCGGTTGGGAGTGGTCAGAGCGTTCCAGGACTAGGCTGGCTGCCACCGCGCCACCGAAGAACGCCAAAATGAGCAGCAGCGCCGACACCGCGGCCGCCATCTCTCCGCGCGCGATGTCGTCGCCCAGGCGCCCGATGCTGCCCGTCACGTGCGACGTGAAGGAGCCGATCATGATGAAGCCGCCCGAATTGACGAACCCGGCGATGGCCGCCAAGTAGCCCGCCAGGATCATGTTGGCTTTGGGATCGCGCGCCGGACCTTCGTGTCTGAACACCGCTTGGAGGCTAGCCGAACGAGCGGGCTCCGGACAGTCAGGGGCTCATGGCCCAGCGTCGTGAGTCCGTGAATTGGGATCGCTCGCGCCTGCAATCGCCAAAAACCCAAGCCCACCAGGCACAAATACCCCGACAGTGACTTACGGACCATCGGGCACGGGCACGTTTACGGCGAGATCGGCGATTCAGGGACACGCCCTGGTGCTCTCGCCGCCAGCCGACGCTGCCCTGCCCTGCCCGGCGCTGCTCACGACCCGCAGATGCGGCGCACCACCGCCGGCAACCGCGATAGGTCGGAGGGCGTCTGTAAGCACGCGGCGACCTCTTGCTTCCAAGCCGGATCCAACGTGGACGCGAACGACGACGCGACGACGACCGGTATCTTCGACAAGCGGATGTAGCTCTTGACCAGCGCCAAGAACTGCCAACCGTCCATCACCGGCATCTGCAGGTCGAGCAGGATGAGCTGAACCTTGGTGGTCGGATTGAAGACCAGAAAGTTGAACGCCTCTTGGCCGTTCGCGGCTTCCTCCACGTCTTGACCGAGCTCTTCGAGCAGCTCCCGGAAGCTCGCGCGCAGGTCAGGGTCGTCGTCGACCACCAGCGCCACGCAGCGCCCCTCGCCCGACACGCGAGGCAAGTCGCGTCCCCCCGGGGCAAAATGACTTGGGGCCCAATGACCCGACCCGTCGGAAATAGCGTAAATCAACGAGAATGGCAGGGATGTTTCAGCCACACGACGTTTTGGAGCAAGCAGCGTGCCGATCCGCGGCCCTACTTGGCGGCGTTCGTCGAATCTGAGGTACCGACGAAATCCGCCACGACCCTGCGCAGCTCCAAGACCTTGAAAGGCTTGAGCACGACCAGGTTGGCGCAGCTGTCCAAGAAGGCCTCCGCGGCGTCGCTGAAGGCGCCACCGGTCAGGAAAACGATGCGCTCGGCCAGCGCCGGGTTGGCGGTCTTGATGGTGTGATAGAAATCGACACCAGTCATTTCGGGCATCATCAGGTCGCAGAAGATGATGTCGAACTTCTCGCCGCGCGCAATGTGAGACAGTGCGTCCGCGGCGCGCGTGACGGCGACGACGTCGTGTTGCTCGGTGAGCACGCGCGTCACGGTACGCAGCACCGCCTGCTCGTCGTCGATGCACATGACGCGGCCACGGCGAACCGTGGTGGGCGCCAAAGACGGCGGCTTGGGCGGAGCAGGCTTGGCGCTGGCGGGCGGCAGCGCGATTTTGAAGGCCGCCCCCGAGCCAAGCTCGCTTTCGACGCTGAGCTCACCGTTCAGCGAACTGACCAAGCTGTGGCAGATCGAAAGCCCAAGGCCGGTGCCCTTGCCAATGGGCTTGGTCGTGAAGAAAGGGTCGAATATTTTTGCCAGATCTTGCTTGGTGATGCCGGGTCCGTTGTCCTCGACGACGAATTCGGCGCGCCCCGCTGCGTCGGTTCGCGTCGAGATCGTGATGTGCTTGTGCGCCGGGTCGCCCTCACCGATGGCCTGCGCCGCGTTCACGATCAAGTTGACTACGATTTGCACCAACTGCCCCTCGTTCGCTTCGATCAGCGGCGTCGTGCCGTAGCGACGCGACACCTTGGCCACGTGCCGAACCTGATGCTCTGTGAGCTTGATCGCCACGTCCAAGACGTTCGGCAGATCGACGATGGTCCGCTCGACCTGCTCGACGCGGGCAAAGCGCTTCAGTTCAGCCACGATGGTGCGCACGCGTTGCCCGGCTCGCTCGGCGTCGAACAGCGCGCTCGTTACCTCTTCGAGCACCGCCATCGACGCTTGCTGGAAGCCATGCGTGGCGATCTCGCTACGCAGCCAGGTCAGGCGCTCGAGCGCAAACTCGACGTTGGCCAGCGAGGCCGACAGTGGGTTGTTGACCTCGTGCGCGACGCCGGCCGTCAACGTGCCGATGGCGGCCAGGCGCTCCGACACGGCGATGCGCCGCTCCAAGCGCTTGTGCTCGGTGACGTCGCGAAACACCGCCACCCCACCCAGCACTCGCCCTCGGTCGTCGACGATGGGCGCGGCCGAGTCATTGACGTTGGTGGTGCTGCCCTGCTTACTGACCAGCTGCGTGTTGGGCGGCAACTCCAGCCGAAAACCCTGGCGAATTGCCCGCCCAACCGCGCTCTCCAGCGGCACGCCGTCCGGCCCAACCAGCTTGAACACGTCGACGATCTTACGCCCCTTGGCGTCCTCTTCCTTCCAACCGGTCAACTGCTCTGCCACCGGGTTCATGTACGCCACGCACTCTTGCGCGTCGGTAGCGATCACGGCGTCGCCGATCGAGTCGAGCGTGGTCGAGAACCAGCGCTCACTAGCCGCGAGCTTCAGCTCCAGCTCGTGCTTGCGCAGCGCGACTTCGATGGTGGTGCGCAGGTCGCGTTCGTTGAACGGCTTGAGCAGGTAGCCATGCGGCGCCGTCTCTTTGGCGCGCGAGATGGTGGCCTCGTCCGAATGCGCGGATAGGTAGACGACTGGCACGTCCCACTTCTTGCGAATCTGGGCGGTGGTTTGAATGCCGTCGAGCGGCCCGTGCAGACGAATGTCCATCAGCACCAGGTCGGGCAGCTTGGCCTCGATGCTGCGCAATGCGTCCGCTCCGGAGCGCTGCGGTGAGCCCACGTCGTAGCCCAAGCGCTGCAGGGTCCGTTGAATGTCCTCACCAATGATGGCGTCGTCTTCGACGACCAGGATCGTGTTCATGCGGGCGTCACTCCTGCCTTGAGTGGGAAACGCAGCAGCCAAGTTACACCCCCTTGCGAAGTTTGCGTCAGCTCACCCTCGAGTTGACGCGCCAAGTTCGTCACCAGGCGCAGGCCCAGTGAATCAGCGCGTTCGAAGCTGAAGTCGCCTGGCAAGCCGGCGCCATCGTCGCTGACTCGCAGCTCCGCCAACTCGGCCCGTTGCTCGAGCCGCACCGTAACCTTGCCGCTGGCACGCCCACGAAAGGCGTGCTTGAGCGCGTTCGAAACCAGCTCGTTGACGATCAAGCCCAGCGGTACCGCCGAGTCCATGTTGGTGCAGAGACCCATCGCGTCGCACACCACCTCGATGTCGCGGGTCGGATCCGCGTTGGCGCGGAGCAGGTCGCCAGCTAGGCCGCGCAAATAGGGGCCGAGCTCGACGGACGCCAGATCGCTCGAGCGGTACAGGCCTTCGTGCAAGAGCGCGATGGCCTGCACCCGCTGCTTGGTCGCTTCGAGCACGCCTCGCGCGCCGACGTCGCTGACCTGTCGAGACTGCAGGTTGATCAAGCTGGCGACGACTTGCAGGTTGTTCTTTACCCGGTGGTGAACCTCCTGCAGCAGCGTTTCTTTCTCGGCCAGCGAGACGCGCAGCGCCTCCTGCGCCTTCTGTCGGGCGTCCTCGGCACGGAGCTGCTCGCTCACGTCTCGCACCAGTGCAATGTGCGCCGGTTGCCCGTCGAACTCGACGGCCACCATGGTCGACTCGACCTGGAAGATGGAGCCGTCTCGACGCACACATTCGACCACACCCGGAGCAGGCGTGCTGCCGCTCTCGATCACCTTCAAGCGCTGCTCGCTGTGCGGCTTCGAGCTCGCGTGGACCAGCTCGAGCACAGGCTGCCCGACGAGCCCGCTCGCGTCGTCGTGGCCGAACATCCTGACTACCGCGTCGTTGACGTAGTGCACGACGCGCTGCCGGACCACGAACACGCCGAACGGCGCGGACGCCACCACCGCGCGAAAGCTGGCTTCGGAGCGGCGCAGCAAAGCCTCGGCCTGAACGCGCTCGGTAATGTCGTGAAAGGTAGCGATCGCGGCTGGCCGTGAGTCGGTGCCCTGAATACGTGCCGCGTTGACGCTGATCCAAGCGGGAGCCGCGTCCTTGCGCCAAAGCTGCATCAAAGTTCCCGACGAGCGCTCGCCCGACACCAACGCGCGCCGGATAGGCCAATCTTCGGGTTCGAACTTGCTGCCGTCCTCGCGCCGCACCTCGAACTGCTGCTCGTCGAGGTTCAGCTGGGCCGGGCTCAAGATCAGCTCCGCTGAGTAGTTGAGGCGCGTCAGGATGCCGTCGCTATCCATGATGGCGACCCCCTCGGACATGGCTTCGAAGACCGCTCGCAGCCGCGTTTCGCTGGCCTGCAAGCGTCGGCGTTCGCGCCTGAGGTGGCGATCCTTCCGACGCAGCTGGAGCTGCGCTGCGGCCTGGCCAGCAACGAGCTCGAGCAGGCGCAGGGCTTCGGCCGACAACTGACGCGGCGAGCGATCGAACACGCACAAAGTGCCGACGACCAAGCCCTCTTCGCTGCCCAGCGGCAGCCCAGCATAGAAGCGAACGTTGGGCTCCCCGGTTACGTACGGGTTGTCGGCGAAGCGCGGGTCCTGCAGCGCGTCTGCCACGACCAGGGGCTTGCCCGACGCCACGACGTGGCCACAGAACGACGTCGCTCGACTGGTTTCGCTGCCATCGACCCCCAGCTTCGATTTGAACCACTGGCGCTCGTGCGTGATGATCGACACCAGAGCCATCGGTGTGCCAACCACGTGCGCCGCCAAGCGCGTCAGCGCGTCGAAGCAAGCCTCGGCTTCGGTGTCGACGATTTCGTGCTCGTCGAGCGCCGCTTGGCGCTCCGCCTCGTTCTCAGGAATGGGCGCGCAGAGCATGCTCCTCCGGCAGCTGGAATTCCAGCTGAAAGGACGTCCCCCGGTCTCGCGTCACCAAGAGCTCGGCGTCCAGTTGCCGCGCCAGCGTCGACACCAAATGCAAGCCGAGCGAAGGCGAGCTGGACGACTCGAAATCCTCGGGCAGGCTGATCCCGTCGTTCTTCACGGCCAGGCGCACGCCGCCCCTGGGGGTTCGGCTGAACTCGACGCGAATCGTGCCCGCGCGACCATCGCGGAAGCCATGCTTCAGCGCGTTGGTGATCAGCTCGTTCAGCACCAGCCCACACGGAATGGCTTGATCCACCGCCAGCGCGACCTCATCGACCGCCAGCTCGAGCCGCACGTTGGCGGTGCTCTGCGCGGCGGCTTGAAAGACATTGGTCGTGAGACTGCGCGCGTAGTCACCGAACGGAATCTCGGCGTAGTCGGAGGACTGGTAGAGCTTTTCGTGAATCAGCGCGATGGCTTGCACACGCGTGCGGCACTCTTCCAGCGCGTCGCGGTTCTCACCCGGCTCCAGCTTGCGAATCTGGAGGTTTATCAGGCTGGAGATCACCTGCAGGTTGTTCTTCACGCGGTGATGAACCTCTTGCAGCAG
>DATAKF010000228.1:0-4410 GCA_036261775.1 Polyangiaceae bacterium
CTCCGGAGCCCCGAGCTCGGAGACGCCGGAGGCCGGGTAGGCGCACGTGCGGGCTCCGCGCATCGCGGTAAGCGGTGTCGGGCTCGTGTCCGCGCTCGGGCAAACCGCGCCCGCGACGTTTCGAGCGCTGATGGCCGGCGAGCGCGGCCTCGCACCGCTCGAGCTCTTCGATCCAGGCGACGTCCGCTCCAAGCTGGTCGCCGAGGTGCGAGGTCTGCGGATTGACGACGTCGCTCCGTATGGCCAGAAAGAGCAATTTTCCCGCACCGATGCGCTGGCCGTGGTGGCCGCTCGCGAGGCCGTGGCGGCGGCGCGGTTGCCGCGCGGCGCTCGCGTGGGCGTGGTGCTGGGCGGCACCACGGGCGGCATGTTCGAGACCGAGGAGCTGCTGTCCAGTCCAGATTCAGCGCGGCTTGGTCCGGAGCGCGCTCGCACGCGAGGTCCGGAGCCCGCTCCGGAGTTGGTGCGCTATCCCCTGTCGGCCAGCCTGGCGCGGGTGGCCGAGGCAGTGGGCGGCGTAACCGTCACGCGCAGCATCTGCAGCGCCTGCTCGGGCGGCGCCATCGCGCTCGTTCAAGCGGCGGCCTGGCTCAGCCGCGGTGAGGTCGACTACGTACTCGCGGGCGGCGCCGACGGCCTGTGTCGGTTGACCTTGCTTGGCTTCAACGCGCTGGGGGCAACCGATCCAGTAGCCTGCCGACCTTTCGACCGCTCGCGGGCCGGCCTCAATCTGGGCGAGGGCGCTGCTGTGCTGGTGCTGGAGCGCGACACTACGGCGCTCCAGCGAGGGGTCGACGTGCTGGCATGGCTCGACGGCTACGCCATCGGCGCCGAAGCGCACCACATCACGCATCCCGAGCCGAGCGGCGCGCGTCCGAGCGCGCTGCTGCGCGAAGCGATGGCCCGAGCCGGCTTGAGCCGCGCTGACATCGGTTACGTCAACGCGCACGGTACCGGCACGCAGCAAAACGACGCCATGGAGGCTCGTTCGCTGCTCGACGTCCTCGGCCAGGGTTCATCGACCTGGGTATCGAGCTCCAAGGCCCAGCTGGGCCACACCTTGGGCGCGGCCGGCGCCATCGAGGCCGCGCTCACGGTCCTGGCCGTGGCTCGGGGTGAGGTTCCGCCCGGAGTTGGCTTGGGCGAACCCGAGCTTCAGGGGCTGCGGCACGTCGGCGCCGCGGGACGGGCCGAGCGGCTCCAAGCCGCGCTTTCCAGCTCCTTTGGCTTCGGCGGCATGAGCTGCGTGCTGGCTTTTGCCGAACGGCAGCGCCCCGCGCTGCTCGAGCCCCGCAGCTCTCGGGTGGTCGTCGTCGCGGCAGCGCAACTCGACGCCCAGTCGCAGCCGGAAAAGTTGCTCGACGCCGAACGCTCGCGCCGCTTCGACACCGGCTCGGCCATGGCGGCCGCGGGTGCCGCTCGATTGGCCGCAGCTGGAGCGGGCCCGGCAGGTGCGCCGGGTCAGAGCACCGGGCTGGTGCTCGGGTCTGCGTTCGGCAACGTCGAACGCACCATGGCTTTCCTGGGGCGTGCGCGTGAGCGTGGGCCACGCCTGGCGCCGCCCGCCGAGTTTCCGCACTTGGTGCCCTCCGCGCCAGCCGGCAACGCGTCGGTGTACGCCGGGCTCACGGGTCCGGTCTTCTCCGTTAGCGCGCTCGCGCAGAGCGGCGAAGCGGCCTTTGCTGCCGCGTGCGAGCTGATCGAGCTTGGCGTCGCTGAAAGCATCGTCGCCGGAGCGGTGGCGCCGCGTGACGCTATCGTCGAGCGCGTGCTCGGCCCCTTGCTGGACCCGACCGGCTTTGGCGCAGTCGGGCGAGGTGCGGGTGCGGGCTTCACGCTGCTGTCGGAGCTGGAACGAGCGCGAGGCGCGTGCCCGGTCCTGGCCGAGGTGCTGCAGCGCTTTTCTGGCGTGTTGAGCGCGGAAGCGGGGCTCGGCCTGCCCGAGCCCGAGCCGGGCAGACGCACGGGCGTGGTGCTCGGCGTCGCGGGTCCTGAGCTGCGCGCGGCGTTGGAACGCTCAGCGTGGGGACGCTGCGAACGGGTCGACCTAGCCGGCCGTCACGGTTATCACGAGGCGCTCGGCGCCGTGGCGCTCGCGGCCGCGGCGGAGCTCGTTGCTCAAGGCGAGCTCGAGCGCGTGCTGGTGGTGTCAGGTACCGGTCAGGCTGTCACCGCCACGCTGCTCGGCAGTGTCAGCGTGGAGGCCTAGCGCGGTGGCAGCCGCGGTCGTAGCTTTCGGTGCTGCGTCGGCGCTCGGCCAAGCCGAGGCCGCGTTCGACGTCGGCGAGCCAGGAGCGCAGCCGCGCGACGTTTGGTCGTCGCGCGCGGGTGGCAAGCCGTTCGGGCGGGTGCTCTCCTGCGCCGCGTCGCCTGCGGAGCGTCCGCGCGCGCTGCTCGAGCTTGGCTTCGACCAAGTCGTCGAGCGGCTCGGCGTTTGGGATCCCGAGTGGCGTCGCCTGCGCCTTGGCGTGATCGTCGGCACCTCGAGCGGCGGCTTTGCTGCGCTGGAGCGAGCGCTGGGCGCCGCTGCGGCGGGCGCGCCTGCCTCGGCCGAATGGGCTCGAAGTCCCTATTTTGATCCGCTTTCCGGCGCCTTGCCACGCCTGGGGCGGGAGCGTGCCCCCGAGCGCTTGGTTTCGCTCTATGCAGCTTGCGCTTCCTCGACGCTGGCCCTGGGCTTGGGCCTGCGTTGGCTCGAGCTCGGCGAGGTGGAGCTGGTGATAGCTGGGGGCTACGACGCCGAGAGCGCGTGGGTCGGTGCGGGCTTCGATGCGCTCAAGGCGACCAGCAGCGGCGTCCCGCGACCCTTTCGCGCCGAGCGCGACGGCATGGCGCTCGGCGAAGGCGTCGCCCTGTTGGCGCTCACGCGCGGCTCTGAAAAATCCTACGGATTCCTGCTCGGATTCTGCGCGACCAGCGACGCCGTTCACATCACGGCACCCGATCGCACGGGTCGGAGCTTGGCGCGCGCCGCGCAAGGCGCGCTGTCGGATGCTGGGCTCGGGACTTCCGCGCTCGGCTTCGTGAGCGTGCACGGCACCGGCACGTCTTTCAACGACGCAGCCGAGGCTGCCGCGCTGGGTCTGGTGTTCGGCGCGCGGGCCGCGTCGCTGGAGCTGCACGCTTTCAAGTCCGTGGTCGGGCACACGCTGGGGGCGGCCGGCGCGCTCGAGTCTTTGTCGGCGCTTTCCGCGCTCGCAAGGGGTGTTTTTCCAGCTTCCGCCAGCCCGGGCACGCCCATGCCGGAGCTGCCCGCGCGGCTGCTCGACAAAAATTCGGCCGGCCTCGCCGAGCACTGCCTGAAGCTGTCGACGGCGTTCGGTGGCAGCAACGCTGCGCTCGTGCTGTCACGCCGCGCAGCACCGCTCGCCCTGCGCGCGCCGCGCCCGGTCTACGTCGTCGCGGCGGGTTCGGTCTGCACCGCGCTGGATGTATCGCGCGTGATCGAGTTGATGACCGCGCCTGCGGAGCGGCTGCCACGCTCGGATGTGCTTTCCGAGCTGGCCGTCGCCGCCGGCGCCGAAGCGCTACGCGACGCGCGTGCTCGCGGCGTCTCGTTCGAACCCGCGCGAACCGGCGTGATCGTCGGCAGCGTCGGCGCGACGCTCGAAGCCGACGCAGCGTTTGGCACGCGCATCTTGGCCAAGGGAGTCGAGCACGCCGAGCCGCGTCGCTTCCCGGGCACGTCACCGAACGCGTGCGCGGGGCACGTCGCGATAGCGTTTGGGCTCGGAGGCTTGTCGCACGCCGTCGGAGCGGGGGCTGGAGCGGCGGTGGAGGCGCTGGAGGTCGCTCGCGATTGGCTCGCGGCGGGCGATCTGGACGCCGTGCTGGTGGTCGGAGCCGAGCAGGCTGGACCAACCGCGAGCCGTGCGCTCGGCGCTGCAGGCCTCTTGCCTCCCGCGCAGGGCAGCTTCGCGCTTCTGCTGTCGACGACCGGCCCCGGACCGGTTTTTGACCTGGCCCTGCTCGAGAACGCCCGGCGTTGGAGCCGGCTGCCGGAAAATACAGGGTTTCGAGCGCTCGAGGCCGTAAGCCTGGCAGTTGGCTTGCCCGGCCCGGGCGGTTTTGGCACTGTGCGCCCGCCGGAATAGCCCCCAACGCCCCGGCGTTTTGAACCCCTGTGAAGCCCTTGTCCGCACTCCTCAAGCCTTGTTCTGGCCTCGCGCTCTTGGCCCTCGTGGGCTGCAGCCACGACTACATCCCGAACACCCAGGTCGAGGACTCCGACTTCAATCGCGACGTCATCTCTTACTGTGAGAGCTACCGGCACGCGGTCGAGCGCCGCAACACCGCGCAGCTCGTGAAGATGGCCGACCCGAAGTACTACGAGGACGGCGGCACCGTGGACACCAGCGACGATCTCGATCTGGCCGGTCTTCAGGACTACTTCAGTAAAGAGTTCAGCAA
>DATAKF010000236.1:0-3600 GCA_036261775.1 Polyangiaceae bacterium
CTGCTCTGCATCGACGAGGTCGGCTACCTCTCCTACAACAGCCGCTACGCTGATCTGCTGTTCGAGGTGGTGACCCGTCGCTACGACGCCGGCAAGCCCATCGTGCTCAGCACCAACAAGGCCTTCTCCGAATGGGGCGAGGTCTTTCCGCACGCGGCCTGCGTCGTCACGCTGGTCGATCGCCTGATTCACCGTGCCGAGGTCATCGACATCGACGCCGATAGCTACCGCCTCAAAGAGGCCAAAGAGCTCACCGCCGCCCGCTCCACGCGCCGCAGCAAGAAAACCGCGTCCTGATGCCCACCGCCACCGGTGTTGCCGGCTGTCGTGACCCGCGTGATTCCGGCGCCGAGAAATGGCTATGAGGCGCGCTTCTCGTCGCTGGGCGCCGGCTAGCTGGCGCGTTTCTTGGAGCGAGCGTCGGACTTGGAGGCCGCGCGCTCCTTGGCCTCTTTGAGTCGGTAGCTGTCGCCGGCGATGTCGATGATCTCAGCGCGGTGGAGAAGGCGATCGATGAGAGTGACGGTGCAGGCGGCATGTGGAAAGACTTCCGACCACTCGGCGAAGGGCTTGTTGGTGCTGAGCACGATGGAACGTGGACCGTCGTAGCGGCGGGTGACGACCTCGTAGAGGAGGTCGGCGTAGCGGTTGTCGTAGGAGAGGTAACCGACTTCGTCGATGCAAAGCAGTCGCGGCTGGACATAGCGGCGCAAGCGACGAGCAAGGGCGACGGACGACTCCGCCGCGGCGAGGTCGCTCAGCATGTCGCTGGCCGTGGTGAAGCGGATCGTATGACCGCGGAGCGCGGCTTGGTGCGCGATGTTGCGCAGGATCATGGTTTTGCCGACGCCGTTGGGTCCGAGCAATACGGCGTTGATGCCTTCTTCCACGAATTTGAGGGAAAGCAGGTCGTCGATGGCTTCTCGATCGACGCGCTCTGGCCAAGCCCAATCGTAGTCAGCGATGGATTTGAAGGTGCCGATGCGGGCGGCGCGGAGGCGGCGCTCGAGGCTGCGGCGCTTGCGCTCTTGCTCTTCGAGCGCGACGAGTTTGGGCAGCCACGGCTCGAGCGCGATCTCATTCCACGAGGCGAGCAAGCCAAAGAAGCCGAGGCGCTGGATGCGGTCACGGAGTGCGTCGACGTCAGTCTTGGGCGAAGTCATTGAGAATTGTCCTTTCGAAGGGTGTCGTAGCTGGCGAGTGAATGCGGTTTGACGACGAGGTCGTCGATGCGCGGGTCACCTGAAGGCGGAAGGCGCACTGGCGGCGGCTGGTTGCGGTCGGCGCGCGCCTTGTCGAGCAGCTGGCGGATGGCGCCGAGGTGCGGAGTTTGGCGTGCTAGCGCCGCGGCGATGGCGTCGTCGAGCTCGCTGGGCGAGAAGCGTTGGAGCAGCTGGTTAAGCCGCTGCGTGTAGCTGCCGATGTTGCCGCCGCGCTCGGCGACCATTTGCAGCAATTTTAGGCTATGGGGCGCGACTTGGTGGAGACGGTCGAGCGTGCGGTGCTCGCGCCCTTTGCGTTTGACGGCACGGAGCCGCTCAAGGTGCTCCGGTATTTCGATCTGCTTGGCACGATCCCAGCTCCGGGCGTGCGTAGCGATCACGTGCTGATCGTCGAGCACGCGGACTTGGTCGAGCGACGCGACGACGGTTACGGTGCGGCGTACACGGTCGTGCGGGACGGAATAGTCGTTGAGGTCGAAGCGCGCGTAGGGAGTTTTGCCGACCTCAACGGGAAGCCGCTCGTCAGTTGGGAAGTCGTCCGCCGGCAGAGCAAGCAGGCGCGGCTGCTCCTCGGCGAAGACCTCGCGAACGAGGCGCTTCTGGTCTTCCGGACAGCGGCGCTCGGCGGCGGCGCCCAGGCACCAGGTGCGCGCTTGCAGATTGAGGTCGTCGATGCTGCTGAACGAACGAGCGGCGAAGAAGGAGTCACGGACGTATCGAATGGCGCGCTCGACGCGACCCTTTTCGTTGCCCCGGGCCGGGGCGACGGGCTTGGGTAGGAAGCGATAGTGGCTAGAAATCTCCAGCAAAGTCGGGTGAAAGCGGATCGCGTCGCCAGAGCGCTCCAGCACTGCGCTCTTCAAATTGTCGTAGAGCAGCGTGCGAGGGGCGCCGCCGAAGTAGGCAAAAGCGGAGACGTGCCCATGCAGAAATGCGGGCATCGCCGAGCCGAAGTAGAAGCGAAGAAACAGCATCCGCGAAAACGACAGGACCATCACGAACGCCCACAGCGGCCGCACAGCGTTGCCGATCGTCAGTTTGCCGAAGTGCCCCCAGTCGACTTGGCCCTGCTCGCCAGGCAACGTGCGCAGGCGTTGGTACGCTTCTGCCGTCGGCTTAGGCCTGAAGCGCGAGACCACATGCCTGAAGTGGTCTTGGCTCCCTTTGAATCCCCGCTCACACGCCATGGCGTAGAGCCGGCTAGCGCGCAGGCGCGGGTACTTGGCTAGCGTTTCACGAATGAAGGGAATGAAGTCGTCGACGATGGACGGCCGCGCCATCGACTGCCCCGCAGCGATGCCGGCTTGGCCAAGCACGCGGCGGACAGTGCTGTGGTGGTGGCCTAGCTGCGCGGCGATGGTGCCAATGAGCCACTTTTCTGCGTGAAACAACCTCAGGATCTCAGCCTCGCGCTCGGGTGAGATCACGAGCCACTCTTTCTTAGCGGGCGAAAGTCAGCGACGCCTCGGAGGCGACGCGCCCGGGAGTCGTGGTGCTCGACGTCGAACTGTACGAGCTGGCTCTCGCCCGGGAACAGCTCGTCCCCGAACAGCCCCGAGCCCAACCAATCGGTCGAGCTCCCGCTGACAGAAACGACAACGCGGAGGCCCGCCCCGTCCCACAACGCTAGCCCCTCGAGCAGCGTCAGCAACGCTCGTGGATGTTTCGGCGGGAGCGGAAGCCGCGCTTTCAGCAAATCCCCCGACTCGCTCGTCACGAGTAAGAGCGCGCTCGTCCGTGACACACGTAGAACCGTCTTCCAATCGCGCATCGACAACCTCCAATGGGCAATCCATCGCGTGAAACTCGACTACCGTCGATGCGTGTTGCGTCACTTTCTGAGCCGGAAAGTTGCGCCGATCGCGATGCCTCTGCATCCGAGCAGCGTGAAGTCGAGCGCCCCGCGGCGTGCGCTGAAACGAAGCGCCGGCCGCACGGATCAGCGCCGCTCGACTTGCCCGCGCACAGTCACGCCCGCAGTAGCGCTGACCGCGCTCGCAGCCCTCGCAAACGAGTACCTGCCGCCCGCACTCGGGCCGCGCACAATTGAAGATCCGATACCGCTCGTCGACCACCGGCGCCCCGCCCGCCAGTTTCTGGACAAGCGCCGCGAAGCGAGCGATACAACGTCATCGTCGCGCGACCACGCGGCGCCCCGAAAGCTCGGACCACTAATCCGGGCTTTCTTCCTTTTGTGGCGGGCGCAACGTTTTAACCGAGCTCAGCTCAGGTGGCCCAGATCGGTGCCGAATTCTGGCTGCCACCCGCGCTCCGCACCGGATTTACGCGGATTGGGGCAGCCACCGACAATCGGTCGAGTCCGGCCCCAACCCTAGCGCCGCGAAGTCAGGGAACTCGATGACGAGGCCCTCGGGAC
>DATAKF010000242.1:0-24502 GCA_036261775.1 Polyangiaceae bacterium
CGTCGTTCACCTCGCTCCCGGTGAACCAACGGAGGTGGACCCGATGAACCCGATGATGAAGGCCGAGGACATCGCGAGGATTCGTCAGGCGTTTCACCTGGATGACCCGATTTACCTGCAGTATTTCCACTGGCTGCAGGACCTTTTGACGGGGAATTTGAAGTCGTTCCAAACCGGTCTGCCGGTCTTGCCGCAGATCTTCGAGCGCTTCATGAACTCGCTGCCGCTGTTCGTGTGCACCACGCTGGTGGTATGGACGCTGTCGTTTCCGACCGGCATCCACGCGGCCGTGCGGCGGGGCTCCAACTACGATCGCGCGACGACCTTCGTTGCCTACGCGCTGATCTCCGTGCCCGGCTTCTTCTTGTCGTACCTGCTCGTGCTGGGCGTGGTCCAGATCTTCAACCTACCGGTGATTGGCCTCCGCACCTTCGGCTCCGAAGGCGCGCCAACCCTGGTGCGCGCCATGGATCGCATCTGGCATTTGGTGATCCCATCGCTAATGGCCGCGCTCACCGGCATCGCGGTGCTGTCACGCTACGTGCGCTCGCAAATGCTGGACGTCATCGATCAAGACTACGTGCGCACGGCGCGCGCCAAGGGGCTGGACGAAGACACCGTGATTTACGGGCACGCCTTGCGCAACGCCTTGCTGCCGTTCGTGACGATGTTCGGCTTCCTGCTCCCAGGCCTCATCAGCGGCTCGGTGATTTTCGAGCAGATCTTCGCCTGGCCGGGGCTGGGGCTGCTCGGCTACGAGGCCATCATGGCGCGAGATTTCCCGATGATCTTGACGTTGAACTTCATGGCCGCAGCGCTCACGCTGCTCGGCGTGTTGGTGTCGGACATCCTCTACGCGTTGGTCGACCCGAGGATTCGGCTGCAATGACGATCGCGGCCGTCCCCCAAGCCGAGCAGCTGGCGCTGGCCGAGACGCCGTTCCAGCAGGTTTGGCGCACCTTCCGCAAAGACCGGCTGGCCATGGCCGGGCTGTACGTGCTCGTGACGCTGCTGGCCCTGGCGCTGCTCGGCAAGCTGGTGACCGAGTGGTGGGTCGTCTTCGATCCCGCCACGGTGCGCTTGCCCGACAAGCTCCATCCCCCGTTCAGCGCGGCGTCGCCGGAGCTGCCGGCGGGGGACGCGCCGCCCTGGGGCATCTACCCGTTCGGCACGGACGAGCTGGGTCGCAACGTGTTCGCGCGCATGCTGCAGGGCTCGTTCGTTTCCTTGTCGGTCGGCATCGTGGCGGTGAGCATCTCACTGGTCATCGGTATCAGCTTGGGCGGCCTGGCTGGCTTTTACGGCGAGCGGAAGTGGGGTCCCTTCAGCGTCGACGGCCTGATCATGCGCTTTACCGACGTCGTGCTGTGTTTCCCCACGTTTTTCCTGATTTTGACGGTCGTAGCGCTGCTGCCGCCCAGCATTTACAACATCATGATCGTCATCGGCATGACGAGCTGGATGGGCACGGCGCGCTTCGTCCGCGCCGAGTTCTTGTCGCTGCGCGAGCGAGATTTCGTGACCGCCGCGCAGGCCTTGGGTTTGCCCGAGTGGCGCATCATCTTCCGGCACATGGTGCCCAACGCCATGGCGCCGGTGCTGGTCTCTGCCAGCATCGACGTGGCGTATGCGATCTTGACCGAGTCGGCGCTGTCGTTCTTGGGCTTTGGCGTCAGGCCTCCATTCGCCACCTGGGGCAACATCTTGGCCGACGGCCGCGCCTACATCTTCGACGCGCCGTGGCTGTTCGCGATCCCGGGTACGGCTATCTTGATCGTCGTGTTGGCCTTCAATCTGGTCGGTGAAGGCCTGCGCGACGCCATGAACCCCCGGCTCCGAAAGCGAGCCAGCTGATGGGCGAACAGCAGCCTTCTGCCAGCGCGTCGCTGCTGTCGGTCCGCGATTTGCACATCGAGTTCGAGACCGACGCCGGCAGCGTGCCGGCCGTGCGCGGCGTCGACCTCGAAGTTGGGGCAGGAGAGACCGTCGCTCTGGTGGGCGAATCTGGCTGCGGCAAGTCGGTCACGGCGCTCTCGATCATGCGGCTGATGACGGGCCGGGTCAGCGGCGGCAGCATCCATTTCGAGGGCAAAGACCTGGCGCGGCTGCCCGAGACCGAAATGCGGCGCGTCCGCGGCGCGCAGATCGGCATGATCTTTCAGGAGCCGATGACCTCGCTCAACCCCGTCTTCAAGGTGGGACGGCAAATCGAGGAAGTGTTGCTCCTGCACCAGCAGCTGAGCCCCGCAAAGGCGCGGCTGCAGGCGCTCGAGCTCTTGAACCGCGTCGGCATCCCCTCGCCCAGCGAGCGCGCTGAGCAATACCCGCATGAGCTGTCGGGCGGCATGAAGCAGCGGGTCATGATCGCCATCGCGATCGCGTGCAAGCCCAAGCTGCTGATCGCCGACGAGCCCACCACGGCGCTCGACGTGACGATTCAAGCGCAGATCATGGCGCTGCTCAAGTCGTTGAAAGACGAACTGAACATGGCCGTGCTCTTGATCACGCACGACCTGGGCGTGGTCGCGCATTTTGCGGAGCGCGTCGACGTGATGTACGCCGGAAAAATCGTCGAGCACGGCAGCGTCCGCGACATCTTCAAGCGGCCTGCGCACCCCTACACGCGCGCGCTGCTCGGCGGCTTGCCCCACGCCTCCGCCGTCGGCAAGCGACTCGAGGCCATTCCAGGCCGTGTGCCGTCGCCCGGCATGTTGCCCCCCGGCTGCGCCTTTTGCGCGCGTTGCAAGCACGCCTTCGAACCGTGTCAATCCGAGCAACCCCCTGCCTTCGACGTGGCAGCCGAGCACGTTGCGGCTTGCTGGCTCCACGACCCGAAACGCGCGCCCGGAGCCTGAGCCAAAGCGCCGGGTCATGGTAGGGTCAGCCAAGTCCATGCCTTCCGCCGCTGCGACCGCGCAACCCTTGCCGGAAACCGACGCGCCGTTGGTCGAAGTCACGGGTCTGCAAAAGCACTTTCCGGTGCGCGGCGGCTTGTTCGGGCGCGTGGTGGGCCAAGTGCGCGCGGTCGACGACGTCTCCTTCTCGATCAAAAAGGGCGAGACGCTGGGCCTGGTGGGCGAGTCGGGCTGCGGCAAAACCACGGTCGGCCGCATGCTGCTGCGCTTGCTCGAGCCAACGGCGGGCAGCGTGCGCTTTGCCGGTCAAGAGCTGCAGAAGCTCGGGCGGGGCGAGCTGCGGCGGCTGCGCCCGCGCATGCAAATCATCTTTCAAGATCCGTATTCGTCGCTCAACCCCCGGCGCACGGTGGGCGACGCCATCGGCGAGCCTTTGTTCGTTCACGGCTTGGCGCGCGGCCCCGACATCGACAAGCGAGTCACGGAGTTGCTCGAGCGCGTCGGCCTGCCGGGCAGCTACCGGAGCCGCTACCCGCACGAATTTTCTGGCGGCCAGCGCCAGCGCGTCTGCATCGCGCGCGCGCTCGCGCTGGGCCCCGAGTTCATCGTCTGCGACGAGGCCGTGTCGGCGCTCGACATCTCGATTCAGGCGCAAATTCTCAACCTGCTGAGCGATTTGCAAGATGAGCTGGGACTCACGTACCTGTTCATCAGCCACAACCTCAACGTGGTGCGGCACATCGCCGATCGCATCGCGGTCATGTACCTGGGCAAGCTCGTAGAGCTGGCAGACGCGCAAGCGTTGTTCGACGCCCCCCAACACCCCTACACGCGCGCCCTGCTATCGTCCAACCCGCTGCCAGATCCGGACGTGCCGCTCACGCCCATCTTGCTCAAGGGTGAAATTCCCTCGCCCCTGCACCCGCCTTCAGGCTGTCGCTTCCACACCCGTTGCCCGCAAGCCTTCGAGCCTTGCAGCACCATCGTGCCAGAAAGACGCCTGGTAACCCCCCCGCAGCAAGCCGGCCCGCATGCCGTCTGGTGCCACTTGTACGACGATGCGCCGAAACCTGATTAGCGCCTTTTTGGTGCTGCTGGCGGCGCTGTTGGTCGTCGGCCTCACCCTGTCGCGCTCCACGCGCGGCCGTCCCGATCTCAGGCTCGTCAACGGCGCCGAGCCCAAGACGCTCGATCCGCATTTGGCCACTGGCGATCCCGAGCACCGCATCTTGGAAGCGGTATTCGAAGGTCTCGCTCGCTTGGATCCGCGCTCGCTCGAGCCCGTGCCAGGCGTCGCCGAGAGCTGGGACATCACGCCCGACGGCAAGACATACACCTTTCACCTGCGCCAAAACGCGCGCTGGAGCGACGGCCGCCCGGTCACGGCTCGAGACTTCAGCTACTCGTGGCTGCGCCTGCAAGATCCCAACTTGGGCGCCGAGTACGCCTACATCATGCACTTGGTCAGGTACGCCGAGGCGTACAACGTGTACAGCGCGCAAGCCGAAGCGCTGCAAGGCGCCGTCGTCAAAGCGCTCGACGAGCTGGTGACCAAGTTTCCGAGCGTCGTCCCGAAGAGCGCGCTCGGCGAGTTCGACAAGAAGCTCGACCTGCACTCCACGCTCAAGGGCACCCCCAGCCCGGTTCTACGCGCGTTCTTGCTGCGACCCGACTCCGACGCTCCTACCGCCGAGCTGCGCAGCCTCCGCCCGGAGCTACTGGCGGAGGGGGCTCGCCGACGCACGCTGCACCAGGAGGCCGAGCGCCGCTTTGGGGTCGACGGCGGCGTCTACGCCAAAGACGACTACACCCTGATCGTCGAGCTCATCGCGCCTACGCCGTACTTTCTGGAGCTGACGACGTTCTATCCGTTCTATCCGGTGCCGCGCTGGGCGGTAGAGCGGTCGAGCCGTGACTGGTTCTTGCCGGCCAAGCTCGTGGGTAACGGGCCGTTTCGGATGGTCGACTGGCGCGTTGGCGATCGCATTCGGCTGGAGCGCAGCGACACTTACTGGGGCAAGAGCGAGGTCAAGCTGTCGAGTATCGAGGCGCTGTCGCTCGAAAACATGACGACCGCCTTGAACCTATACCTCACCGACGAGGTCGATTGGCTACCCCACGGCTACTACCCGCAGGAGCTGGGGCCGGACCTGCGCAAGCGCCCGGACTTCACCGTCGGCCCGGCGCTGATTGCCTACTATTACCGCATCAACTGCACACGAAAGCCGTTCGACGACGTACGGGTGCGCAAAGCGCTGAACCTCGCGGTCGATCGCGAGCTCATCACCAAGAACGTGCTCATGATGGGCCAATCGCCGGCTCGGCACGTGGTGCCGCCAGGGCTCCGCGGCTACGAGCCGCCCGAATCGGGCATCCGCTTCGATGTCGCCGAAGCGAAACGGCTGCTGGCCGAGGCCGGGTTCCCCGACGGCAAGGGCTTTCCCAAGTTCGGCATTCTCTACAACACCTTCGAGATGCACAAAAAGCTGGCCGAGGTGCTGGCAGACCAGCTGCGCCGGAACCTCAACATCGACGCCGTCGCCTACAACCAAGAATGGCAGTCGTACCAAGCCAGCACACGCGCCATGGACTACGACTTGTCGCGTTACGGCTGGATCGGGGACTACGAAGACCCCAATACCTTCCTCGACATTTGGCTCACCAACGGCGGCAACAACAAGACCGGTTGGGGCAGCCCCGTCTACGATCGGCTGGTCGAAGCTGCCGGAGATGTCGAGCGCTACTTGGCCGCACCCGACTTCTTGCTCGAGCACGCGCACGAGCCCGAAAAGCTGCGCCGGCTGGCGAGTCGCGTCAAAGACAGCGCCGACGCGCCTCAGCGCTTGGCGGCGATGGCCGAGCTGCGGCTGGCCCTGCTGGCCGAGGCCGAGGGCATTCTGGTGCGCGATGAATTCCCGATACTTCCGCTCTATTTCTACGTGATCGACGGCATGGTGAAGCCCAAGGTGGGCGGCTTTTACCCCGTCGTTACCGGCTCCGACGGCAAGCAACGCCCCAACCTGCGCGACATCCACCCGCTGCGTGATCTGTGGCTGAAGGACGGCTCGCCGTGACCGAGGTGTTGACCCTGCTCCTAGGCATCGCGCTACTGAGCGCGACCGCTTGGTGCCCGCCGCGCGTCACGCGTGTGCTGGGGTCACTGCTGTTCGGGTTGGTGCTGGGCGTGGTGGTGCGTTTCTCGGCAGGTCCCGTGGTTGGGGTCGGCGCAGGCCTGATGGCGGCTGGGCTCGCCTACCGCTGGTTGCCCGCGCTCGTGCTGCGCCGGGTCGTATTCCTGGTGCCCGCGCTGGTGGTGCTGATCTTTGCGACCACGCTGCTCATGTACCGCGCGCCCGGCAATCCGTTCGCCAACGAGCGCGCCACTAGTCCCCAGGTCGAAGCCGCGCTGCGCGCCAGCTATGGCGTGCCCAAGAACGCCAATCAGTTTTTCGGCATCTACATGCGCCGCTTACTCGTCGAAGGCACCCTGGGACCCTCGATCAAGGTGCAGGGCCGCACGGTCGAAGAGCTGATTGCCCCGGCCTTTCCGGTCAGCCTCTCGCTGGGCCTATTGTCGCTCACGCTATCGGTCATTTTCGGGCTTTCGCTGGGAATTTTGGCCGGTCTGAGGCGCAACTCGGCCGCTGACTACTCGAGCATGGCGCTGGCGCTGATCGGCATTTCGCTGCCAAGCTTCGTAATCGGCGCCGCCTTGATGATCGTGTTCTCGCTGTGGCTGGGCTGGTTGCCGGTCGCGGGTTGGGGCAGCTATCGCCACCTGGTCATGCCCGCCATCGCTTTGTCGCTACCCAGCGCGGCGGTGATCGCTCGGCTATCCCGCAGCGGCATCATCGAGGTCATGCAGCAAGACTTCGTGCGCACGGCGCGTGCCAAGGGCTTGCCGGAGAGCTGGGTGATCGGGCGTCACGCGCTGCGCGGCGCCATCATCCCCGTCGTTTCCTATTTGGGTCCCGCCGCGGCCGCCATCATGACCGGCTCGTTCGTGGTGGAGGTGCTATTCGCGATTCCCGGCATGGGCCAATGGTTCGTGAAGGGCGCCATCAACCGCGACTACTCGGTCGTGCTCGGCACCGCCATTGTCTACTTCGGGCTGGTCATCTTGTTCAACCTGCTGGTCGACTTGGCCTACGCCTGGCTCGACCCGCGCGTCCGGCAGGAGCACCGATGAGCCAGAGCGCCGCCCAGGATTTGAGCCCATTTCAGCTGGCATTTCGGCGCCTGCTGCGGAACCGCGTGGCCGTCGCGGGGGCCGTCGTGCTCATTCTGATGACGCTTTCGTGCCTGCTCTTGCCGGTGCTGCTGAAGCTCGACCCAACGCACACCCAGCCCACGCTGCGCAACCTGCCACCGTCCAGCCGCTTTCCGTTCGGTAGCGACACGCTGGGTCGCGACGTGTTCGCGCGCGTGCTGGTCGGCGGGCGCGCTTCGCTCCTGGTCGGCTTGGCCAGCACGGCTGTGTCGGTCCTGGTCGGAGTGAGCTACGGCGCCGTCGCGGGCTTTTACGGCGGCAAGATCGACGACGCCATGATGCGCCTCGTCGATTTTCTGTACGGCCTGCCGTACATGTTCTTGGTCATCTTGATCATGCTGCTGTTCTCCGAAACGGCGCGCGGCGAGATGCTGCCAGTGTTCTTGGCGCTGGGCCTCGTGCAGTGGCTCACCATGGCGCGCATCGTGCGTGGTCAGGTGCTGACGCTACGCCGGCAAGAGTTCGTGCTGGCGGCCGAGCTACTTGGTGCCAGCGACCTTCGCATCTTGGTGCGACACGTGCTGCCCAACGTGGTCGGGGTGATCGTCGTCTACGCCACCTTGATGGTGCCGTCGGTGATCATTCTGGAGTCTTTCCTATCGTTTTTGGGCCTGGGCGTCGCGCTCTCTTGGGGTCAGCTGGTGTCGGACGGCGTCGCCGTCGTGAACCCGGTGCGCTCGTACTGGTGGCTCTTGCTCTGGCCCAGCTCGTTTCTCGGGCTCACGCTGCTCAGCCTCAACTTCATCGGCGACGGCCTGCGCGACGCCCTCGACCCCAAGAGCCGGCTATGAGTGAGCAAGCCAACCAAGACGCGCTGCGCGTGCGCGACCTGTCGGTCAGCTTCGTCACGCGCGAGCGCACGGTGCGCGCAGTAGAGGGCGTGAGCTTCGACCTGATGCCAGGCGAGGTCGTCGGCCTGGTGGGCGAGTCTGGCTGCGGCAAGAGCGTCACCAGCCTGAGCATCTTGGGGCTGCACGAAAAGCCCGCTGGTCGTGTCTCCGGCAGCATTCGCTTGGGCGAGCAGGAGCTGGTCGGCCTTCCCAGCTCCGAGCTGCGCCGCGTGCGCGGCAACCGCATCAGCATGATCTTTCAAGATCCGCTGAGCAGCCTCAACCCGTACCTGCGCATCGAAGAGCAGCTGGGCGAGGTGCTGGAGCTGCACCTGAACCTGAAGGGCGAGCCCGCCCGCCAGCGCATGCTGGAGATGCTGAAACTGGTCGGAATCCCGGGCGAAGAGCGGCTGCGTGCCTACCCGCACCAGCTGTCGGGTGGCATGCGCCAGCGCGTCTGCATCGCCATGGCGCTGCTCTGCAACCCCAAGCTGCTGATCGCCGACGAGCCGACCACGATGCTCGACGTGACGATCCAATCGCAAATCTTGGAGCTCTTGCGCGAGCTGCGCCAAAAGCGCGCCATGTCGATTCTTTTCATCACGCACGACTTGGGCGTGGTGGCAGAGCTGTGCGACCGCGTCGTCGTCATGTACGCGGGCCGCATCGTCGAGCAAGGCCCCACCGCTGAGCTGCTGGCCAAGCCGCTGCATCCCTACACGGAGGCCCTGCTGCGCAGCACGCCGCGCGTAGAAATGAAGGGCGGCGGCGAGCTGCACCCCATCGCGGGGCTGCCGCCACGGCTGTCCGGCGAAAAGCTGAAGGAGTGCGCCTTCGCCGCGCGCTGCACGCGCGTCCGCCCCGAGTGCCGTCAAGGAGAGCCGGAGCTCACGACCACAGCCGAGGGACGCCTGCGACGCTGCGTCGTCCCGGTTGCAGAGATGCTGGAGCTGCCATGAGCGAGCCAAAGCCGCTGCTCAGCGTCGAGGATTTGCGCGTTCACTTCAACGTCGGCGGCGGCACGCTCAAAGCGGTCGACGGCGTCGATTTTCAGCTTTTTCCTGGCGAAACCTTGGCGCTCGTAGGCGAGTCCGGCTGCGGCAAATCTACGCTGGCCCGCGCGCTGGTCGGCTTGAACCCGATCACGTCGGGCCGCGCCTTGCTCGACGACCAGCCCATAACCGATATCTCGCGCCAAGCGCTGCGTCGCTACCGCAAAGAGCTGCAGCTGGTGTTTCAAGATCCGTACGCCAGCCTGAACCCGCGCTTCACCATCGCCGAAACCCTAGCCGAGCCGCTCTTGCTCCACGGCAAGGCCACGCGCAAGAACGCCGACGAAAAGGTGTGCGAGCTGCTCGGCCAGGTCGGGCTCGATACCGAGCTACGCCAGCGCTACCCGCACGAATTCTCGGGCGGCCAGCGCCAACGCATCAGCATCGCGCGGGCCCTAGCGGTCGAGCCGCGGCTGTTGCTCTGCGACGAGGTCACCTCGGCGCTCGACGTCTCGATCCAAGCGCAAATCTTGGACCTCTTGCGCTCGGTGCAGCGCGCGCGCGGCATTTCGTACTTGTTCATCACCCACGACCTGGGCGTCGTGCGCTACATCGCGCACCGCGTCGCGGTCATGTACGTGGGACAAATCGTGGAGCTGCGCGAGACGGAGAGCCTGTTCGAGTCGCCCGCGCACCCCTACACCAAGGCCCTGCTCAGCTCCATTCCGCGCGTCACCGGCGCACTGGGCGAACGAAAGCCACTTTCCGGTGAGGTGCCGTCACCGGCGCAGCCACCCAGCGGCTGCCGCTTTCACCCGCGCTGCCCGCAGGCCTTCGAGCGCTGCCCGCAAGAGGTGCCTAGACTGGTCCCGGTTCCACGGGGCCAAAGCCGCTGCTTTTTGAACGAATAGTGCTAAGTAATCGGCGGAGCGTCGCCGGCCGTTGCGGCGCTTTCTGCTAGAAATTGCGCATGCGTTTCCTCCGCCTCGGCCTGGCCGCGTGCGTGTGCCTGATGCTCGCCGCCTGCGGCCATGAGCGCCCGAAGATCTTCGAGGTGCCCAAGCACCAGCCCGGTCCCAACCCATTCCGCGGCGCCAAGCTGTTCGTCGACCCGAACATGCACTCGGTCAAGCAGGCCGACGCCTGGCGCGCTCAACGGCCCGAAGACGCAGCGTTGATGGACAAGATCGCCACGCAACCCCAGGCCGAATGGCTCGGCGAGTGGAGCGGCGCGGTCAAGCTGTTCGTGCGCGGCAAGATGGCGCAGTACGCCGAAGCGGGCGCGATGGGCCTGTTCATCGTCTACAACATTCCCGATCGCGACTGCGGCCAGCACTCCAAGGGCGGGGCAAAGAACGGCGACGCCTACCTGGAGTGGATCGACAAGGTCGCCACGGGCGCCGAAGAAGGCAAAGCGGTGATGATCTTGGAGCCCGACGCGCTCAGCCTGCTCGAGAAGTGCAGCGTCAAGGCCAAGCACGCCGAGCGTCACAAGCTCTTGGCCGACGCCATTCGCATCTTCAAGGCGCGCCCCAACATCCACGTCTACCTGGACGCCGGCAACGCGCGCTGGCTGCCGCCCGAGACCATCGCCGAGCACCTCAACGCCGCAGGCCTCGAATACGCCGACGGGTTTTCGCTCAACGTCTCCAACTACGTGGCGACTGACGAGACCATCGCGTTCGGCAAGAAGGTGTCGGCCCTGACCGGCGGCGCGCATTTCGTCATCGATACGGCTCGCAACGGCAACGGCGCCGCGCCCGGCAACGAATGGTGCAACCCCGACGGCCGCGCGCTCGGCATTCCGCCGACCGCCGACACCTACGAGCCGCTCTGCGACGCTTTCCTCTGGCTCAAGCGCCCCGGCGAATCCGACGGCGCCTGCAACGGCGGCCCGCGCGCCGGTGAGTGGTGGCCGTCCGCCGCGTTGGGCATGGCCAGGCGCTCGAAGTACTAGGGACCGCTCAAGGCGGCGAAACCGGAATCGGGGGCGGCATTGAGCCGAGGTACTCGCCGAGCGTCTTGTCGCTGACCAGCAGCTTGACCCGGAAGCCGAAGCCTGGGACGTCGTTGGCCGGCGGCGGCGTGAGCTCGAGCGTGGCGAGCATGGGCGTGTTCATGCCCTCGACCTGCTTCTTGAAGCGGCGAAGCTTGACCCGCGCCAGGCGCCGCTCGTCCGCCGAGTCCCAGTCCAAGCCTTGCAGGATCATGCCGCCGGCCGTGAACGACCAGGCACCGATCAGCGGGCGATCGATGGCTTGTTGGATTTCGGGACGCGCTGCCACGGTAGCGCCGCCGCGCACGAGCGACAACGCGCGCTGACCGGCCAGCGCTTCGTCACGCGCGCTGACGAGCCAGACTCGCTGCCCGTCCGGCACGACCAGCACGTGGGAATCGTGCGGCAAAATGGGCGGCTCCGAGCCGTCGAGCGGAGCGCGATAGGTCTTGGCAGGCCGCACTTCATCCACCAAATGCAGCGTACCGGCGGGCAGCCCGGCGGTCTTGAGCGGACGGCGCCGCAGCTTGCTGTCTTCGCGATCGGAGTCCTTTCGCGGCATGTTGGGGCGACGACGCAGTGGAATGGCGTTGGCGCGTAGCATGCGTTCGACACCGGGCAGGTAGTCCTTGGGTGGCACGTCGAGCCCGACCACCATCCAGCCGGCGAGCGACGCTTGCAGCTCCTTGATGGCCGCTGGCGTCAACGGACGATCGGCCGCGTCTGCTTGCTCCACTTTGTCGGCGTTGAGCGCAGCGGTCGCGGCAGCCGCGTCGACGCCGGCGGCAAAGCTGAAATGCGAATCACTCGGGACGAGGCCGACGAAGGCGGCGTTCATCTCGGTCAGCTCTTGCGCCGAGAGCACGTACTCTTGCGACATGCCCCCGAACACCTCGTCGAGAAATGCCGATAGGGCGGCCTTGGTGGCGTCTTGACCGAGGCCCGAGAAGGCCAACGCCAAGCCATGATCGGCCGGCAGCAGCGCGAAGGACTTGGGCAACCTGCGCGTGGCCACGGAGCGCGTCCAGAGCTCGAGCGGCGCCGTAGCCAATGACCTGGGAAACGCGAGATCCATCAGCAACTCGACGCCTGTCGGTGCGAACTGCACGTCGAAGCTGATACGCTCGTGCGCGACGAACGCTTCGACGATGGCCACTCCCATTTTGGCCCCCAGCCGCTCGCCGCCGGTATTCGTCTCCGCCTCGGCCTTGCCACTGGCAATGGCAGCCTCGAACGCGGTCTGCATGCTCTTTTGGTAAAGGGGGCCGCTCAGGTCGACATGCACGTCGGCCTGCGTGACCGGCGCGTCGCGCAGCATGAACCCCACCAGGCCGTGCAACATGTCCTCGTCGGGACCACACAGCACGCGATAACCGACGGGCGCCGGTGCGTGGGCGAGCAAGCACGGCACTCGCTCGTCCGGCTCTGGCTCGGGCTCTTCGCCCTCCTCCTCTTCCTCCACCATCGCGGCCTCGTCGTCGTCCAGCTCGCTATCATCCGGAACTGGCTCCGGCGCGGCCTGAACCACGTCACCCAGCTGCCAAACACCAGCGCTCAGGCGCCGCAAGGTCAAGCCAGCCTGGCCACGCTCGATAGCCTCGGGCGAGCGCACCCGAAACCCGAACACCGAATCAGGCCGCCCAAACCCTCGCGGTATCGACACAGCGACGTCCACAGGCTGCGACAGGTCGATGACGGCGGCGACGTCTGCGCCGAAGCTCGCGCTCACCGTCTGCGCGATCTCGCTGACCATGCGCCCCGGCACTTCGGTCTGCAGGCTCTTCGGAAGCCTGGCGCTCAGCTGAGCGACGTCGCGCACCTGGACCCAAATGCCAGGCGACTTTTCAGCGTCACCCGGCGTGGGCTGCGTCAGCTCGGCGTAGGGACGACGCTCGTCGTCGGCCGGCACCGACGTCGTCCGCGTATTGGGCACGCTCGTCACGTTCGGCTTTGCGCTACCCGCACAGCCCGCACACCCCAACACCACCAAAGCCCAAGGCCGCATCAGACCTTAGGCTTACACCCGGACCCGTGGCCTCGTCACTAGCCTTCAGGCGTGTGACAGCAGGCTTCGATATTGTGCCCGTCGGGGTCGAGCACGAACGCGCCGTAATAATCCTTGTGGTAGTGCGGGCGCAGCCCCGGCGGGCCATTGTCTTTACCGCCAGCCGCGATCGCTGCGCGGTAAAAAGCGTCCACGACCGCGCGGTTTTGAGCGCGAAACGCGATGTGCACCCGCGGCGTTTGGGGCGTGCCCTGGTGTACCCAAAAGTCGGGCTTGGGCGGCTCTCCCATGCCCAAAACCACGACGCCGCCGGTGAATTCGAGCGGGACCTCCATCAACACCTGGTAGCCGAGCGGAGCCAGCGCGGCTTCGTAGAAGCGGCGGCTCACGGCGGGGTCGCTGATGGACACGCCAGTGTGGTCGATCATACGGATGTCCTAGCAAAGGACCGCCGCGACTGACAATCCGGTGCTACGTTCTGGCTCCCAGAAATGTCCAATGTAGAACCTTTGAGCGCGTTTCGACCTGTTCCTCGCACCGGCGTCATCTACGTCACGGTCGAGGCCCAGCGCGCAGGGTTCAAGCCCGAAGATCCAGCCTGGTGCAACCTGGGCCAGGGGCAGCCCGAGACGGGACCTTTGCCGGGCGCACCGGAGCGCGTCACCAAGATCTCGATCGAGAACCTGCACCAAGAGTACGCGCCAGTCGCGGGCCTCTGGGAGGTGCGTGAAGCCGTCGCCGGGCTCTACAACGATCTGTTTCGCCGCGGCTTGCCCTCCAAATACAGCGCCGAAAACGTGGCCGTGTGCGGCGGCGGGCGTGTCTCGATCATGCGCGCCTGCGCCGCGATTGGGCAGATCAACCTCGGGCACTTCTTGCCGGACTACACCGCCTACGAAGAGCTGCTCGACATCTTCCGGCGCTTCACGCCCATCCCCATCTTGCTCGATTCGGAGCGTGGCTACGACTTCTCGCTGAACGAGCTGCGGCGCGAGGTGTCGGGGCGAGGCCTGGGCGCGCTCTTGCTGTCGAACCCGTGCAACCCGACCGGCAAGGCCATCACGGGCGCCGAGCTGCAGTCGTGGGTCGCGCTTTCGCGCGAGCTGTCGTGCACGCTCTTGCTCGACGAATTTTACTCGCACTACAGTTGGAAAGAGGGCCCGGCGCTGTTCAGCGCGGCCGAGTTCGTCGAAGACGTCGAGAAAGATCCGGTCGTCATCTTCGACGGCTTGACCAAGAACTGGCGCTACCCAGGCTGGCGCGTCACGTGGAGCGTCGGACCCAAGAAGACCATCGAGTCGATGGCTAGCGCCGGCTCGTTCTTGGATGGCGGCGGCTCACGCCCCATGCAAGTTGCAGCGCTCGACATCTTGACCGCCGAGCACGCCAAGGCCGAAGCCGAAGCGATTCGCACGGCGTTTCGGCGCAAGAAGAACAAGCTGGTCGACGCCTTGCGCGGCCTCGGCGTGCGCATCGAGCGCGAGCCAGAGGGGACCTTTTACGTCTGGGGCAACGTCTCGAACCTGCCACCCGGCTTGAACACCGGCGACGCGCTGTTCCGTCGCGCGCTCGAGAAGCAGGTCATCGTCGTGCCCGGTCACTTCTTCGACGTGGATCCGGGGCAGCGCCGTGTCGGTCGCGCCTCGCGCTTCAATCAACACGTGCGCTTCTCGTTCGGCCCGTCCGAAGAAACCATCGACACCGCCATCGCCCGCCTGACCGAGCTCGTGCGCGGCGGTTGATTTCAGTGGTCGGACGGCGCTTGATAGAGCATTAGGCCCGCCGACAAGCAGGCCACGGGCGAGCGTTCCGCTTCGGGCAGCCGCTCGTTCAGCCACACGCGGCCGGGCCGCAGGATCTCGACGGCCCCGACCGCGCCAGCTTCGCCGTCGAAGCGAAAGCCCGCGGGGCTGTCGGAGAAGTTCGATTTGTCCGTCTCGCTGACGACCGACACTTTGTACTTCGCACTGCCAACCGAGAGCTCGCCGCTCATCTTCTTCGTCGAGTCGGGCGAATCGGCCTTGAGCACGACCGAAGCCGTGGTCGCGCCGCTCTTGCACTCGCAGGTGATGCTCGTCTTGCCCCAAGCGGCTTCACCGCCCAAAACCTTGACGCCTTGCTTGTCGGCCTTGGACGCGCAGCTGCCCGCCCACGGCTCGGGACCGCCCTTCAAGTTGTAAGAGTAGCCGGTGGTGGTCGAGTCGTTCGAATAGCCCGCCACCGCGAAGCCGCTCTTCTTGTTCCAATCGCGATCCACGTCCGCGACGGCGAACTTTCCGAGCTTGAACGATTCGTCCACGAGCGAGCCCGACATCGAGCTGCGATCTGCGACCTCCAGCGTTTGGCTGCCCTGCGATACCTCGCGCGGCGCCACCATGCGCGGCCCCGCACAGCCCACCGCTGCCAAAACCACCACCCAAGCCAAGCCCATCCAGGAAGTTTTCATGTGCTCCTCGTGCTCCCGCGCGGCACCCGACGTCGAAAGCCCACGCCATGTTAGCTCCGCCCCGCCCTCTACCGCTACAGCACCAGAAACCTTCCCAGTCAGAACCAACCGAGCTGAATATTACCGCCCGCCACGATGCCGTTGATGTCCGATTCCTCGAGGCCAAAGCGGCCGACGCCGCCGGTAAAGCGATAGCCAAGGGTCGCGCCGAAGCGCAGCCAGCGCGTGGCGTTGGCGTTTAGCGCCACCTCGGGCTGGGCGAATAGAAACGGGTCGACGCGCACGGACCGCAAGTCGTGACCATCGTCGTCGCCGTCCCAGTCGTCACCCCAGTCGTCTTCGTCGTCCCAGCCGTTGTCGCGATGCAAGCCAACCGCGCCAGCGCCGAGCACGAGACCAAAGGTGCCGTACACGGGCAAACCGCTGAACACCGAGTAGCGCACCGCCACGCCACCGTAGCCGGCGCCGAACTGCTGCCGCGTGCCGTCAATCGCGTCGGGGCCGCTCGGCGTACGAGTGAAGCCGTAGCCAACGACGCCCAAGCTCAGCCGATGATCGAGCAGAAAGGCCGCTTCCAGGCTCATCAGGCCGCTGTCTCGTCCCATGAGCCGCGTGTACGCGCCGCCAAGACCGCCGTAGCCGCCCAGCTTGAACGACTTACCGCCGCCGAGCAAAAGCGGCGGGCCGTCGTAGGCATCGCGAGCAGGCTTTTGCGCGGGGGTCGACGCAGCGCCCGCGACGGAAACCGCCGCCGGGCCCGCACCCGGAGCGTCGTGGGCTGCGAAGCTGGGCAGGGCGCAGGTCAATACCGCCAGGGCCAAAGCTCCGCCTAGAGCGGCAAATTGGCTAAAAAATCGCGTCATGTGCAGGGGTACCCGCTGGCGGCGAAACCGTTCAAGTCCCTGCAAACATTTCTGATGGCACGCCCGCCCCCTCGTTACTAAGCAGTGCGACGTGCCCCGCCCGACCGTGCTTTTGTTCGATATCGATGGAACGCTCGTCACCACCGGCGGGGTGGGCCGGCGCGCGGTGGACCGAGCCTTCGAGCGGGCTCATGGCAGAGCCGATGCCTGCTCGCTGATTCGCTTCGACGGCATGACCGATCGCTCGATCACCCGGCTGGGCCTCGAGGCCATCGGCGTCCGCCCGACCGAGCAGGCTATCGACCAGCTGCTCGAGATCTACCTGGGTGAGCTCGAAGCAGAACTGAAGCTCTCCACCCCCGAGCAATACCGGGTCCACGTCGGCGTCCCGGAGGCGCTCACGGCGGCGAGCGCGCGCGGCATGGCGCTGGGGCTCGGCACCGGCAACCTGGAGCAGGGCGCCCGGCTCAAGCTCGAGCACGTCGGGCTGTACCGTCACTTCAGCTTCGGCGGCTTCGGCAGCGATCACGAGCTGCGCGTGGAGCTGATTCGCGTGGGCGCCGAGCGCGGCGCGCGCCAACTGGGGCAACCGGTAGGCAACTGCCGCGTGGTCGTGATCGGCGACACCCCCAAAGACGTCGACGCCGCGCGCGGAATCGGCGCCGAGTCGATCGGTGTCGGTACGGCTTCGTTCAGCGCCCAGCAGCTGCTCGCGCACGGCGCCACTTACGCCTTCGACGATCTAACGGCGCCTGGCGCGCTCGCGGCGTTGCTCGGCGACTGAGCCGCTACAGCATGGTGCCGCGCAAGAGCAGGCCGGCCACCGTGAAGTACATGATGAGGCCCGCGACGTCGACGATCGTCGCCACGAACGGCGCGGACGAGCTCGCTGGATCCATCCCGATGCGCCGGAGCAGGAACGGCAGCAGCCCACCCGTCACCGTGCCTAGAATCACGACGCCCACTAGACTGAGCGCCACGACCGTGGCGACCAACACGTAGTGCGCGCCGTAGGTCGGCCAAAACTGCTGCCAGACCACCACGCGCACGAAGCCGATGATGCCAAGACCGGTGCCCATTGCCAGGCCCGCGCCGAGCTCACGCCGCAAGACGCGAAACACGTCGCGCAGCTCGACCTCGCCCAGCGCCATGGCACGGATCACCAACGTGGAGGCTTGCGAGCCCGAGTTGCCGCCGCTCGAGATGATCAGCGGTACGAACAAAGCCAAGATCACCGCCTTGGCAATCTCGTCCTCGAACTGGCTCATGGCGGTAGCCGTGAGCATCTCACCCACGAACAAGATGGCGAGAATGCCGCCGCGCTTCTTGACCATCTCCAAGAAGCCGGTCGCCAAGTAGGGCGCTTCGAGGGCGGCCATACCGCCGAACTTCTGGATGTCTTCAGTGGCCTCTTCTTGCACGACGTCGACGACGTCGTCGACCGTGACGATGCCCTTCATACGACCGTCGGCGTCGACGACCGGAATAGCCACCAAATCAGTCTCGGCGAAGACGCGGCTGACCGTCTCTTGGTCGACGTTTTCTTGCAGGGTAACGACACCGGTCTGCATCGCGTCGCGCACCTTGCGCTCGCCGCCCGACGCGAACAGCTCGCGCAGTGAGATCACGCCCAGCAGCCTTTGTTGCTCGTCGAGCACGTAGGCGTAGGAAAACGTGCCCAAGTTTTGGCGCGCCAGCTTGCGCAAGTAGCTGATCGCTTCGTCAATCGTCATGTCCGGACGAACGCGCGCGTAGCGCGGGTTCATCAGGCCGCCGGCTTCGTCTTCGGCGTAGGCCAGCAGCGCGTTGACTTCGTGCCGCGTGCGCTCGTCGAGCAACCCGAGCAGCGCGTCGCGCTCTTCGGGCGGTGCGCTCTGGATCAAATCGGCGATGTCGTCGGGCGGAAGCAGCCGGACCCAGTAGCGGCGGTCGCTCGGCTTGAGCGCCAACACCAGCTTGGTCAGGTCCGAATCGGTCAGACCGAACAGCAAGTTCTCGGCTTCCTCGCGCGGCAAAACGCGGAAGCCTTGGACGCGCTCGTCGAGCGATAGGATCGACCAGATCTCCCGCAGGTCGGCTGCGGTCAGCTCGTCATCGGGAATCGGCCGTTCGGACGCTCGGCGCACTGGGCTTCCCTACTGCCATGCGAGGCAGTTCGCGAGGGCTATTTTCCAAATTGCGCGGGTTACGGTTTCACGCCGAGCGCGGTGGCCGCCAGGTAGGTAAGCGCGCTGATCAGGGCTGCGCCCGGAACGGTCAAAACCCACGCCCAGATGATGCGTCCCGCGACGCCCCAACGCACGGCGTGCAAGCCGCGCTGGCTGCCCGCGCCGACGATGGCGCCGGTAATCGTGTGGGTCGTGGAAACCGGAACGCCCAGCGCGGTGGCCATGAATAGCGTTGCGGCTCCGCTCGTTTCCGCGCAAAAGCCGCCCACGGGCGCCAGTTTGGTGATGCGCATGCCCATGGTTTGCACGATCCGCCAACCACCGGACAAGGTGCCCAGGCCCATCGCGGCGTGGCACGCCAAGATGACCCACATCGGCACGTGCGGCGACTCTCCAGGCGCGGTCGTCAGGTGTCCCGAAGCGATCAAGGCGGCGGCAATGATGCCGGCGGTCTTCTGAGCGTCGTTACCGCCGTGACCGATCGAGTAGAGCGACGCCGAGAGCAGCTGCAGCCGCCGGAACGACTTGTCCACGCCGCTCGGAGAGCGACGGCCAAACAACGCCATCACGACACGCATCAGAATGGCACCGAGCAGCATCCCCACCAGCGGAGAGATGAAGATGAAGATGCCGGCTTTGATGAACAGCGTCGGCTCCAGCGAGCCAAAGCCCGCTTTGACGATGGCCGCGCCCGCCATCCCCCCGAGCAGCGCGTGCGACGACGAGGTGGGAAGGGCTAGCCACCAGGTGATGAGGTCCCAAATGATGGCGCCGATTAGCCCGGCCCCCACCAGGGTGAGCGTGACGACGTCGGCGTGCACGCCCTTGGCGATATTGCCGGCGACATGCGACTCGAAGAAGAAAAACGCGATGAAATTGAAGAACGCGGCCCAAGCCACGGCCAGGCGTGGCGAAAGCACCCGCGTGGACACGACAGTGGCGATGGAATTGGCGGCGTCGTGAAAGCCGTTGATGTAGTCGAACACCAACGCCAGGGCGATGATTGCGATCAGAGCTTCCATCGGGGCTGACCGTCGCTCAGGAGTACTCGAGCACGATGCCTTCGAGGATGTTCGCTACGTCCTCGCACTTGTCCGTGGCGGACTCGAGGTTGTCGATGATGTCGCGCCACTTCATGACGATGATGGCGTCGTAGCTGCCGTTGAACATGGTCGCCAAGCCGTGGCGGTAGGCCTTGTCGGCCTGGTTCTCCAGCCGGTTGATCTCGATGCACAGGTCGAGCATCTCTTTCGGCTGCTTGACCTGAGGCAGGAGCTTGATGGCCTTGTCCACGGCCTTGGTCGCCTCCTCCAAGGAGTCGGCCAGGGTGACGACGAACTCGGGCAGTTCTTTGAGCTCGTACAGGGCTACGCGCTCCGACGCGGCCTCTATCAGATCCAGCACGTCATCGAGCGCCGTGATGAGCGAGTGGATGTCGGCGCGATCGATGGGGGTGATCCACGTCTTGTGCAGACGCGCGATTGTCTCGTGCGTGATGACGTCGCCGGCGTTTTCGGCGTCGTGGATGGCCTTGGCCAGCTCGACCGCACGCCCAGGATGGCGCACCAACTCGCTAGTAAGCTTGCCGGCCTCGACGATACAGGCCGCGTGACGTTCGAACGCCTCGTAAAAAGAGCGGTCGCTCTTGCTCGATCCAATGCCAAACATGCGTCCTCGAAATCGTCGGGGACACTAGGCATGGTCTTCGATCAATGGAACCGCGATCGTCATGAAAGAAGACGAAAAGTCACACGGTTGTCACATAGAACCAGCGACAGCGGATCCGGCTGCCGGGCCCTTCGGGCCGCGGCCGGCTGGGCCGACGCCTACGCCTGCTGCGGATTATTGGACGCCGGCCCGGTATGCCGAACATCCAGACCGCGCACCATGAACACGACCAGCTCCCCGATGTTGGTGGCGTGATCGGCAATACGTTCGATGTATTTACCAATCGAAAGCATGCGGGTGGAGCGGAACACTACGGTGGGGTCGCTCATCATGTGGGCGACCAACTCCGGAAACAGCTGCGCGTAGTAGGCGTCGACCACGTTGTCGCGCTCCACGACCTGCTCGGCCTTGGTGGCGTCACCCGCCACGAAGGCGTCGAGGGCGTCGTGCAACATGGCTTGCGCCGACTCACCAATTCTCGGAATGGGACCCTGCGTGGGATAGGTCGGGTCCTCACACAGCTCGGTGACGCGCTCGCACATGTTGACGCACAGGTCTCCAATGCGCTCGAGGTCGGTCACCAGCTTGAGCGTGGCGGTGATGAAGCGCAGGTCCGACGCCACCGGCTGGCGACGCGCCAATACCTGAAGGCACAGCTCGTCGATCTCGATCTCGAGCGTGTCGATCTGGTGGTCGTTGCGGATGGTGGCGTTGGCTAGGTCGGCGTTGCGCTCGACGAAGCACTTGCGCGACGCCGTCATCATCTCTTCGACGCGCGCGCCCATCAGAAGCACACGCTCGCGTACTTGGGCTAGCTCGTTCTCGTATTCGCGGTCGGTGTGCCGACGATCGGCCATGTCTGTGTCCAAAATAGCCATCAGCCGAAACGCCCCGTGATGTAGTCCTCGGTCCGCTGCTCTTTGGGGCGAGTGAAGATGACTTGGGTCCGATTGTACTCAACCAGCTGCCCCAAGTAAAAGAACGCCGTAAAATTCGCCACCCGCGCGGCTTGCTGCATGTTGTGGGTGACGATGACGATGGTGTAGGTCTCCCGCAGCTCGTGAATCAGCTCCTCGACGCGGGCGGTTGCGATGGGGTCCAGGGCCGAGCAGGGCTCGTCCATCAGCAGGACCTCGGGCTCCAACGCCAGGGCCCGGGCGATGCAAAGGCGCTGTTGCTGGCCGCCGGACAGGCTGGTGCCGGCCTTGGCCAAGCGGTCCTTCACCTCGTCCCAAAGTGCCACGGCCCGCAACGCGCTCTCCACCTGACCGTCCGGATCCTTCAGCTTGACGCCGTTGAGGCGCAGGCCCGCCAGCACGTTGTCGCGAATGGACATGGTCGGGAAGGGATTGGGCTTCTGGAACACCATGCCAACCCGGCCGCGCACCCGCACCGGGTCCACGTCGCGCTCGTAGATGTCCTGCTTATCCAGGAAGACCTGGCCTTTGGTGGTGGCGCCGGCCACCACCTCGTGCATCCGATTGAGGCAACGCAAGAACGTCGACTTACCGCAGCCGGACGGGCCAATGATGGCCGTCACCAGCTTTTCGGCGATCGGCAAGCTGATGCCCTTGATGACCTCGGAGCTCCCAAAGCTCGCGTGCAGCCCCTCGGCCCTCATCTTGGGGGTGATCTGGCTGACGCTGACTTCGTCCCAACGGGGGCGGCTAGCGATTTCGGGGCTTGCCGCAGGCGCGGGGTCCATCGCGTCCAGCTTAGCGCCGTCCTGTGCCGGACGTGTTTCGGTAGGCATGGGCTCGGGGTTGTCCGCTCGCTTTTGAGCGGCTTTCTTGGCGAGGTTGGTCGAAAGGTCGAAATTCATCGGGCCCTCACGCGGCTGCGCACCAGAAAGCGCGCCGTGATGTTGAGAATCAGCACCGTCATCAGCAGAACCAGCGCCGCAGCCCACGCTTGGCGGTGCCAGTCCTCGTAGGGGGAGACGGCATTGGTGTAGATGTTCACGGGCAGCGAAGCTTCCTGCTCCATCACGCCCTTCGACCAGAAGCGATTGTTGAAGGCGGTGAACAGCAGCGGCGCGGTCTCGCCCGCAACGCGCGCCACCGAGAGCATGACGCCAACGGCAATACCGGGCAGCGCCGTGCGCAGCATGACGCGCAAGGTGGCGCGCCACTTGGGCACCCCAAGACCCAGGGCGGCCTCGCGCAACGACTCGGGCACCAGCTTCAGCAGCTCTTCGGTCGTGCGCGTCACCATCGGTAGCATCAAGATCGCCAGGGCGATGCCGCCCGCCAGGGCAGAAAATTGCTTGGTGGTGACGACCACCAGCGAATAAACGAAGATGCCCACGGTGATGGACGGCACACCCGACATCACGTCAGCCGCGAATCTGACCACCTTGCCGAACTTCGAAGCGCCGAATTCTGCCAGGTAGATGCCCGCAAGTACGCCGGGCGGGATCCCGAACAGCCCGGCCAAACCGACCAGCTTGAGCGTGCCAACCAGCGCGTTGCCCATGCCGCCGCCCGTCTCCCCCACCGGCTTGGGCAGCTCGGTGAAGAAGTCGAGGTTGATGCCGCCGATGCCGCGGACCACCACGTAGTACAGCACGCTGAACAGGGGCACCAACGCCACGCAGGTACCCAGCACGCACAAGCCGCGCACCACGCGGTCCACCAAGTTGCGACGCACGTAAGTAGCAGCGCCCAGATTCATAGCCGCCCACCTTCCGGCAGCTTGCCAACGCGCCAGACCAAGAGCCTCGCGAAGGCGTTGAGCGCAACCGTCACGAAGAACAACAAGAGCCCAACCTCGGCCAGCGCCGACAGGTAGAGCTCGCCGGTCGCCTCCGTGAACTCGTTGGCGATCACGCTGGCCATCGTGTACGACGGCGCGAACAGCGAGATCGATATCTCGGAGCGGTTGCCTATCAGCATCGTGATGGCCATCGTTTCGCCCAGCGCGCGCCCAAGGCCCAGGATGACGGCGCCAACCAAGCCGGACTTGGCGTAAGGGAGCACGGCCACCCTCACGACCTCCCAGCGCGTGGCGCCCAGGCCGATGGCGCCTTCACGGAGCGCGTGCGGTACGGCGCGTAGCACTTCACGCGAGACCGACGAGATGGTCGGTGTGATCATGATCGCCAAGATGATGCCGCCCGCCAACATGCCGAAGCCTTGGTGCGGGCCCTGAAACAGCGGCAAAAATCCCAGCGATTTGGCCAGTAGTGGCTCCACCGTTTCGCGCAGCCACGGCACCAGCGCAAAAATCCCCCACAGACCGTAGACGACGCTCGGCACCGCCGCCAGCAGCTCGACCAAGAAGCCCATGGGCGTCTTCAGCCTGGGGTGTGCGAGCTCGGAGAGGTAGATCGCAATGCCGAGCGAGATCGGCACCGAGATGCAGAGCGCGAGGATGGACGAGACCACCGTGCCGTAAATGAACGGCAGGGCACCGTAGTGATCGCGTACCGGGTTCCAGTCGCTGGCGGTGATGAACCCAAGCCCAAACTGGGCAAGGCTCAGCTTGGAGGCAATGCCCATCTCCACTGCCATCCAAACGAGCAGCACGACGACGGAGCCGGCAAACAGCGCGGTAATACGCCGGAATGCCAGATCGCCGAAGTTCGCCTCGCGGCCAAGCGCCAGACGGAGCTTGGACCGCGGCCGAATCAGCGAAACATCGGAGCGAACTGTCATCAGGACCTAGAGCAACTTCTTGCCGCCAGCGGTCAGCTCTTTGAGTCGAGCCTCCACGAGCGTGATGACCTTGGCCGGCAGGGGCGCATAGTCCAGCGCCTCGGCGAACTTCTGACCGTCATGCAAGGCCCACCACAGGTACTTGGCGATCGCCTCACCCTTGGCGCTGTCCTTGGCGTCCGCGTAAACCAGCATGTAAGTGTAGCCAGTGATCGGATAGGCGGCTTCGGCAGCCGAGTCGACGAGCGAGACATTGAGCTCGGCGGGCATCTCGACGCCCTCGGCCGCTGCCGACATGGCCGCCGTGGTCGGCGCCGTGAACTTGCCTGCCTTGTTCTTGATCTCGGCCATCGGCAGCTTGTTTTGCGTCGCGTACGCGCGCTCGATGTAGCCGATGGTGTACGGCGTCGTCTTGACCTGACCGGTCACGCCTTCATTGCCCTTGGCGCCGAGACCAACGGGCCACTTCACGCTCTTGCCGGCGCCGACCTTGTCTTTCCACTCCGGGCTCACCGACGCGAGGTAGTCGGTGTAAACCGCGGTGGTGCCGCTACCGTCCGTGCGGTAAGTGACCGCAATGTCCTTGGCCGGGAGCTTGGCGCCCGCGTTATCGGCCGCGATCTTCGGGTCGTTCCACTTCTTGATCTTGCCCAGGTAGATGTCGGCCAAAACCTCGGGGCTGAGCTTGAGGGGTTGGGTTACCTCGGGCACGTTGTAGGTGATGACCACCGCGCCGATCGTCATCGGGATGTG
>DATAKF010000254.1:0-5071 GCA_036261775.1 Polyangiaceae bacterium
TCGGAGGCCATATCAAGAACAACGGGGACCCTGGTTGGCTCGTCCTCGGTCGCGGTTTCAGACGATTCACCGACGCTGAAGAGGTCTGGAACCTGTCAACCAAAAGATCCGATCAATCTTGAGGGAGGACCGAATCAAAAATTCATTTCCTCGGGAGCGAGCAGGAGCAGGTTTTCGGGTTACGGGCGGCAGCGCGAAACCCAAAAATCTGGGCTCGCGGACCTCCCCGCCTCCCCGCCTCCCTGTTATCTCGATCCGTGTAGTGCCGAACAAAACGAAAACGGCGCGACCCCAAAGAGCCGCGCCGTTTGGCGTTGTTGCGTTGGCTGATTACGCGATGATTTCGCTGACGACCTTGAGGGGGGCGCCGGTCAGGTTTTGACCGAAGGTGGTCACGTCCGACATGTCGAACACCTTGTTCATCATCGTGTAGTGCAGGTCGCGCAGCGGGCGCTTGCCGAGGGCCACGTGCTGGTCTTGCTTCAGACCCAGCGCGCCGCCGCCGATGAGCGCCACCGGCAGCTCGTTGCAGGCGTGGTTGCTGCCGTGCATGGCGCCGGCGAAGAAGATGACGGTGTTGTCGAGGATCGACGTGCCGTCCGCTTCCTTGATGGCGTCGAGGCGGGTGGCAAGCTCGGCCACCTTGCCGGCGTTCCAGCGCACGATGCTGGCGAAGGCGTCCTGAGAGCCGTGCTGACCGCCACCGTGGTACTCGGGGCACGTGCCGTTGCCTTCGGTCGAGCCGGTGGCCGTGAACGTGCGCATCTTCACGTGGTCGTAGGTGAACTCCGAGCGTTCGTCTTCGAGCATGTGGGTGATGATGCGGGTGGCGTCGCACTGCAGAGCCATGACGATGAGGTCGTTCATGGCGTTGGCGTGGTCCTCTTTCTTGTAGGTCGCCGTGTTCTGCTTGGGCGCGTCGGGGTGCACGGTCGCCATGGTGGGAGCCGCGATGGCCGAGCAGGCCACGCCGCCCATGCCCATCGATACGCCGGTGACGCTCTTTTCGATCGAGCGAACCGAGTCGAGGAACTCCTGCAGGCGCATCTTGTCGCTGGTGCCCAGCGTGGCCTGCGTCCGGGTGGCGCTCTCGAGCACCGCGTCGAGGACGCTCTTGTTGCGAGCGACCCGAGCCAGGGCTTCCGGATCCGGCGCGGTGTTGCCACCCATGTTGTCCGAAGGCTTGATCACGCCGACGATCTTGTTGAAGACCTCCAACGGATCGACCTGCTTGTACATGGGCGTGGTGGCGCCGCTCCACGAAATGCTGCGGCTGTTGGAGCAGGGCTGGCCGTCGCAGTAGCTGAGCACCGTAGACAGACCCAGCTGCAGCGAGGGCAGCATGGTCTTGTTCTTGAACGCCGCGTGCGTCGCCATGATCTGGTCGAGCGAGATGGCGTTTGCTTCGGCCACGTTCAGGTTCTTGCGAATGACGCCGGGGTCGACGCAGGTCAAGAACGCGCCCGGTTGACGACCGTGGCTGGGCTCCACGCTGGAACCACCATCGGCGTTGAAGGCTGAACCGTTCTCGAAGTTCGAGAGCACGTTCATCTTCGCTTTCAGGGCGGCGCCCATCAGCTCGAACACCGGGGACATGGTCCAGGCGGCGCCGACGCCGACCTGCAGCGGCTTCCAGTTTTCGGAAGCGCCGTTGGGGAGGAAGATCGGCAGGTACCGCTTCGGGGCGGCGACGGCCTGAGCTTGCGCCGACTTGGTGGGCAGGAGCGATTCCAACCAGGGCAGGGTGAGAGCCACGCCTGCACCACGAAGCACGAGCCTACGAGAAACGAAGCGATTCATTGGTGAGTTCCTCATGTGCCTTCCCCGCGGCGGTAACGGAAAGTTTCAGTCGAGACGAGACCGTGAATCAGGCGAGAGACGCTTGGCGTAGCGCCATCCTTCAGCCAATCCTTGTTCACTACCTCCAAGTACGGCTTGTCCGTCTCGGTCAGCAGGCGACCCAGGCTGAACGAGAGCATCTTTTGCGAGATGCAGGTGGCAAACTCGGGGTTCTGGGTGACGGCGTCGGCGACGCCGGGCATGCCGTTGGCGCCTTCGATGCCCGAGAACTTCAGGCCGTCGGGATAGGCCCCGGACGGCTGCATCTCGGTAGCCGGGTCGATGGTAGAGCCGCCGGGATACGTCGAGCGAAACTTACCGATGCCGTCGTACTGCTCGAGCGCCAAGCCGAACGGATCGAACAAGGCGTGGCAAGCGGCGCAGGCCGGGTTCGCGCGATGCTCTTCGAGCGCTTGGCGAACGTTGAGCATCGAGGTGTCACCCTTCGTTTCGAGGAGCGGAACACCAGCGGGCGGATCCGGCGGGGTCGTGCACACCAGATTGAGGAGGATCCACTTGCCGCGCAGGGTGGGCGACGAGCGGCGATCGGGCGAGGACATGGCCAGGAAGCCCATCAAGCCGGCGAAACCGCGGCGACCGTCTGCCACGTTCTCGACGCGCACCGGAGCGCCGTTGCCGCCCGCGGGCGCCGGCATGTTGTAGAGCTTGGCTAGCTCGGGCGTGACGTAGTTGATGTCCGCCTTCATGAAGTCGAGCCACGAGCGGCCGGTCCGCAAGAACTCGTTGAAGTAGAGGTACATCTCCTGGGCCGCAGCGTCGGCGACCGTTGGGTTCCAATCCGGGTAAATGTCCGGTGCGGCGGGGTGCGGGACCACGCGGCGAACGCCGAGCCACTGACCGGCGAAGTTCATGACGAAGCGGTTCGACTTCGCGTCGGCCAGCATGTAGTCGACCGCGCCAGCGAGCACGTCGTCTTTGACGAGCGAGTTGTTGGCGGCAGCCGCGAGCAGCTGATCGTCCGGGGCGCTGCCCCACAGGAAGTAGGAGAGGCGCGAGGCGAGCTCGAACGCGGTGACCGGGTGCTTGGCCGTGGTGTTCGGAGCCGCGTCGGCTTCGATGCGGTACAGGAACTCTGCGCTCGCCAGCATGGCCTGGATCATCAGGCGGACGGAGGCGTTGTGATCGTCGCCGATCTTGCGCGCGTCGGCGTAGACCTTCGAGTACGTGCCTTGCTCGGCGGTCGTCAACGGACGACGGAAAATTCGCGTGCCGGTCGTGCCGAGGATGCTCGAGATGCAAGCCGCGTCGTCCGTGGTCGTACAGGTGACGATCTTGGCGCGGAGCGCGTCGTTCGCGAAGACGTCCTTGGTGATGGCTTCGGCCGCGTCGAAGTAGCGGCGGTACTGGTCGCCGTCGACGCCGAGCACGGAGGCCATGTTGTCGAAGCCGCCGAGCTCACCACCGCGCCAGTTGGCGTTGGCGGGTTGCAGCTTGGTGCCGAGCACGTCCGCGACGGTGGCGTTGTATTCGTTCGTGTTCAGGCGGTGGACCGCCACGTGGCCGGGATCGACCGGTTCGGTCTTGGCCTTGTCGGGATCAACCGGGGTGCCAGTGGTTCCAGCAGTACCTGTCGGACCACCCGGGTTGGGGCTTCCGTCTTTGGTGCTGGGGTCCACCACGCCCGTGCACGCTGCTGCGGCGAGGCTTAGCGCCAGCACTCCAGCAGGTGAAAGGAACGAAATCGTGCGGCTCGGCATGGCAAGCTAATGTCCGGCACCTCGCTATTCTGTCACTCGCAGTAGTTACTTTTTCCAACGCAAATTCTGCGGCAGGCTACCGAAATAACTGCGCGAAATGACTGCAGAAAATGCGCTGTATAGATTTTACACACCTGGTGGCTCGACGCGCCCATTTCCCATGCCGGGTCTGCCTACTCCGGTGCCTACGTATGGGCGTGTCGGCTTGGCGCATCGCGTAACGCCCTGGCAAGCGGTCGCAGCTGCAAACCGGCCGACCAGCGGCCGTGGACAGCTTGCGTGCCGCGGTGGACGTTCGGCGAGGTGGGCCTAAACGATCGGACCCTTACACAGGCTGGGCAGGCCGAACACGTCCGACGCGATGCCTGAAGCCTTCTGCACCGAGACCAAGAGGTCGTTGTTGCTGCGCCCGTTGGCGTTGACGACCAGGCCCGTCTCGAAAGCGCCCCCGCCTTGGCCTGCGAGCACGAACGGGATGTCTTTCAAGTAATGTCCGCTCGAGCTGTCGCTCCAGCACTCCATGCCCATGATGGCCGAGGTGTTGAAGAGAGCGGTGTGCCCGTCGCCGTCGTCGATGCCGCCGAGCGCAGACAGTAGCTTGGCGAACTTTTCGGTGTAGTAGCGGCCGATGATGTTCTGGCCCTCCACGTCGTTGCTGTGCTCGAGCGTGTGGTGCGCCGACGTGACGCCCTGGCTCGGCCAACGTTGACCGCTGGATGCGCCCGACAGCGTGAACGCGACGACGCGCGTCAGGTCCCAGGTGAAGGCGAGCTTGATCAGATCGATCATTTGGTCGTGCACCGCCGACAGGTCGTCCAGGTTGTTCTTGTTCTGGCCGTTGCCGGTCGGACGCGCGCCCGTGGGGCACGCCATGCTGCTGCCGGTGCTGCCATTTTGAAGCGCCGCGAGCTCGGCGGCGTTGGCCTTTTCGACCTCGCGCCAGCTGTCGAGCAGGCCGTCCAGCTTGTGCGCGTGCTCCGAGTCCATGCCGAGCGCGTTCTTGGCGGCGACGACGTCTGCGATGCGAAAGTCGAGCAGGCTCTGCTTGCGGGCGAGCGCGGCCTGCTGCGCGGTGGTGTCGGCGGCCGGCTGGTTCGAATCCTTGCCGCACAGCAAAGTTACTCGCTGCATCAGCTGATCGTAGACTTGGCCGGCGTTCTGCACGGGCTCGACGGCGTTGCCGTATTGGGCGTCCCCCGCCTGGCGGTTGCGGTACGAGATGTAGCGCTGGCCGAGCCCGACGTTATCGGCATCCGAATGCGCGCCTCCGCCAACATGCAGGCTGGCGAGCGGTAGTCCCGCCAGCTCGGGTCGCGCCTTGTAGGCATTGGCGATCGCGATGTCGATCGATTCGTGGTCGGTGTAGGCGTAGTACGAGTCGTTCTTCGAGTAGTGATAGTCGTGCCCGGTCACGGCGCCAATCAGCCCCGCGCCGTGCTCTTCTTGATAGCCGTCGCTCTTGGGTGACCCGCCGTGGATGCGCATGCCTTGAAAGACGATTAAATCTTTGGCGT
>DATAKF010000277.1:0-24917 GCA_036261775.1 Polyangiaceae bacterium
CCTCACCGACGCTGCGCGGCCGCTGGATCATGCTGAATTTGCTGTGTACGCAGCCGCCGCCGGTGCCGGACAACGTGCCGATGATCGAGAAGGCAGCAGGCGAAACGGACCTATCGAAGGGCAACATTCCCAAGATTCTCGAGAAGCATCGGACGGACGAGTCGTGCTCGCGCTGCCACCAGCTGTTCGATCCGTACGGGCTCGCACTCGAGCAATTCGACGGCATCGGGCGGTTCCGCGAAACCTACGGCGACGGATCAGCGGTCGACGCATCGACCAAGCTGGTGGATGGCACGCCCATCACGGGCTTGTCCCAGCTGTCGGAGGCGCTCAGCAAGACGCCCGAGTTCAAGCAGTGCATCGCCGACAACCTTTACACGTACAGCTTCGGTCGCCTGCTCTCGACCGCCGATCGCGAGGCGCTCAAAGGCGTCCAAGCAGCGTGGAACGCCGACAACACCGTGCCGTCGATTCGACGGCTCATTCACGCCATCGTGCTGACCGAGAACTTTCGTTCGCGTAGCGGCCAAGCCGCCCCTTGAGGAATTCCAGATGAACCGAGTATTTTCCCGAAGGAACATCCTGCGCGGCGCTGGCGTCGCCTTGACCCTGCCCTGGCTCGAATCGCTGGCTCCCAAAGCCGCCCGCGCTGCCGTCGACAGCCGCAAGCGCTTTTTGCCGATCTTTCTGCCCAACGGCGCCTCCGAAATCTGGGCACCCGCGATGCCCGGCGTCGGCGGAGCTTGGAAGCTCTCGTCGGTGCTGTCGCCGCTCGAGTCGCTCAAGACCAAGATGACGGTGGTGAGCAACCTGGAGAACGGCACCTCGTACAACGAGAACCGCTCTCCGAACGTCGAGCCGAGCCACGGTCGCCAACCCGCCGCTTGGCTCTCGTGCACCGACCCGCAGATCTTCGGCAACGCGGAGCAATCGATCACCAACAGCACCTCGGTCGATCAGCTGGTCGCCAAGTTCTTGGGCGGCAAGACGCCGATCGAGTCGCTGCAGGTCGGGCTATCGACGACGGCGGCGTTCTGCGACGGCAGGCCCTGCTCCAACAGCCGCTCGGTGTCGTGGAGCGACAAGAACAAGCCCATGTACAAGGCCGTCGACCCGCTGGAGGTATTCAACCAGCTGGTCAACGTCGTGACACCTGGCGACGGCGGTATGGTCGACGACGCGGCGCTCAAAAAGCGCATCGCCCTCGATCAAAGCGTGCTCGACAGCGTGATCGCCAACACCGAAGCGACCAAGCTGCGCCTCGGCAAACAAGACCAGGTGCGGCTCGACGACTTCTTGGACTCGGTGCGCGAGGTCGAAAAGAAGGCCACCGCGGCGTCGTCCGGCCTGGGCGGATTGGCTTGCAAAGCCATCGACAAGCCCACGTTGGGTGATCCGGCCAAGCCCGTGAACAACGACAACTTCGCGAAGCAGAACAACGCGACCTACAACAAGGGCACGCACGCGGACATCATGAATGACCTCATCATCATGGCGTTCCAGTGCGACGCGACGCGCGTCATCAGCTACATGCTGGAAGACGAGCGCTCCGAGTTCACGTACGACCACGTGACGCGCCGGTCCTTCACGCAAGACACCTCCACCGAGGTGGGCGGCACCTGCAGCGAATACCACGGCGGCGGCCAGCACGGCCCGCAAGACATGTTCGCGAGCATCACCTGGTGGAACGTGGGCAAAGTCGCCGCGCTGTGCGGCAAGCTCAACGAGATCGTCGAAGAAGACGGCCGGACCGTGCTCGACAACACGCTCGTGCTGTTCGGCGGCGCCATGCACGGCTCCGATCACAAGTGCGAACGCCTGCCGACCGTGCTGCTGGGCAGCGGCGGCGGCACGTTCCGGACCGACCAGCACGTGGTGCTCGACAAGCGCTGGCTGCGCGACCTGCACCACACGGTGATGGTCGACATGTTCGGCATGAGCGGCGCAGCGGTCGACGGCTTTGGCGCCGTACGCCCGAACGTGCCACGCATGTCGATCGCCGAGCTGTTGGCGACGTAGCGCCGCTCAACCCGGAGCGTCGGCGCAGCACCGAAAGCCGAGATCATCGGCTTTGTGGCTGCGTTCGACGCTCTCGGCGAGGTTGCAGCCTGCGCTACCGGCCGGGTCCAAGAACGAGCCGCCGCGAACGGTACAGCTGCCGGCGGGCGACTTGCCCGAGCACTCGGCCGTCCACTCGCGCACGTTGCCGACCAAGTCGAACACGGAGGTGGGCGTCAAGCAGGTGCTGGTCGAGCCAACGTCGGCGGCTTCTCTGGCTGCGAGTACGCACACGCCCGGATTTGCCAGCTCGGTGTAACGAAACCCGTCGTGGTCGCCATCGGTGCAGACGGTTTGCCACTCGGAGGCCGGCTTGGTCGATTCGTCTTCTCCGCACAGGCGCTTACCCATGCTGGCGCAAGCAGCGGCGGCGGCGCACCAGTCCAGCCCCACCGCTGGCCGGTCTCCGTCTTCGACGGAAACCAGCTCGAAGGCCACGTTCGCACAACCGGCGGGCAGCAAAGCTTCGTAGTCGGCCGCCGGCAGTGCGACGAGCTCCGCCAGCTGTGCGGCGCTCACCTCGGTGCTGTCGATCCATACGCAGGCGCCGTCTTCGCGCCCGACGGCAACCATCGTGGGACCGCCGTGCGTCGTGGGCTCTTGCGCATCGGAGCAATCGACCAGCGTCGCGTCGTCATTGCCGCGGGGGCCGTTGTCCACGTTCACGGCGACGGCCTTTTTACAGCTCGAAAGCGCCAGCACGCCCAGCAAGGCCACGGTCGACCGAGCGCGACGGCGGGCAAGCAACAAGGCGCCCAGCAGACCTACCCAAGCGCCCGCGCTACCACCAACGGGAGCGCCCGCGGTGCGGCAGCTGCAGCCGCTGTCTTTGTTGACGGAAGTCGACGTCGGGCCCTCGCCGGCCCCTCCCTCGTCATCGTCCGCTCGGCAAACACCGACCTCGCAAGCGTAGCCCGCCACGCAGTCATTGCTGGTGCTGCACGAGTCGCGGCAAGTGCCCGCCGAGCAGCGGTACGGCTCGCAATCCGTCTCGACCCCGCTGGGGCTCAAGACGGTGCTCTGATCTTTGCAGGTGGCGTCGGTTACGGCGCATTCGCCCGTGTTGCGATTGCACTGAGCACCCGCCGCGCAATCCTCGCTGGTGGCGCACTCGCTCGCGCAGGTGTTGCCACCCGGGACGCAGCGGTACGGCAGACAGCTCATCACCGTCTTGGTCGCGCACGCTCCAAAGCCGTCACACTCGCGCAGCTGCTCGGAGCCGGCCTCGCAAGCGGTGCCACAGCCGACGCCTTTCGGCGCAGCAACGCGGCACGAACCCTCGCCGTCGCACTTACCGTCCGCGCCGCACACTCCGCCCGACGACTCACAGCCAGCGCTGGTGCGCGGGCTGCCGCCAGCCAGCACCGGCGCGCATTGACCGTCGGTTCTGCCGGTTTGATTGCCGAGGCAGCTCTCGCAGGTGCCGGTGCAGGCCACGTCGCAGCACACCCCTTCGACGCAGTGCCCGCTGCTGCACTCTTCGCCCACGTCGCAGGTTTCGCCCTCCGCTACGGGTTGCACGCAACGGTCGCCCAGGCATACGGCCGGCGACAGGCAGTCGCTGTCTAGCGCGCACGAGCTGGCGCAAGCGCCGGCCACACACTTGTAAGGCGTGCAGTTGCTGGTACCTGCGGCCTGGCAAACGCCCTCACCGTCGCAGGTGGCAGCGTTGACTTGAACCGAGTCACTGGCGCACGAGCTGGTGCCACAGGGCACGTCTTGACTCGTTTTACAGGCCCGCGCGCCGCTGCAGGTGCCCGGCAAGCGGCACACTCCCGAGCCTGCGGGGTCGCACTCGTTCGCCGGATCTTTGCCTTCCGGGATCGGCGCGCACTGGCCGTCAGGCGCGCCGCTTTGGCTCGCGCGGCACGACTCGCAGGTGCCGCCGCAGGCCGTGTCACAGCACACGCCCTCGCGGCAGAGGCCGGAACCGCATTGGTTGTCGTTGGCGCAGGCGGTACCGTTCTTGATCGGAGCGCACACGCCGTCGGACAGCCCGGTCTTGGCGGCCAAGCAAGAGTCGTTGCTGCCGCCACAGCCGGCGTCGCAGCACACGCTCTCCACGCAGTGACCGCTGGAACAGCTGGCGTCGCTGGCGCACGACACGCCCAACACGATAGGCCCGCAAGTGCCCGTAGTTAGACCTGTTTTTGCATAAACACAGGCGTCGTCCGCGCCGTCGCAGGCCGTGCTGCAGCAGACGTTGTCGGCGCAGAACCCCGAGTCGCAGGTGCCGAAGCATTGCACGCCGTTGGGCGCCGCCCCGCACACGCCGTCCGCCAAGCCGGTGTCGTCGTGACGGCACGACTGAGTCACGCCCGAGCAAGCCGTGTCGCAGCAAACCTGCTCACTACAAAACCCACTACCGCACTCGGTAGCGCTTTGGCAGTACGTGCCATTCTTGACCGCGCCGCAGGTGCCGTTCGGTAGCCCGGTGTACTCGATAGCGCAGGCTTGTGAGTCGCTAGTGCACGGCTTGTCACAGCAGTAGCCATCCACGCAGCTGCCAGAGCCGCAGCTGCTCGGCTGCGTACAGCTCACGACCTTGACTATTGGCCCACACGTGCCTTGGGCCAAGTTGGTCTCGGCAGCCAGGCACGAGTCCGTCGTGGCGCCGCAAGCAGCGCTGCAGCACACGCCCTGCGTGCAATTGCCGGAACCGCACTCCGCGCCGGTGGTGCAGTCTTCGCCGTTTTGGACAGGCGCGCAGGTGCCGGTGGGCACGCCCGTCTTCTCGACGACGCACGACTCGTTCGCGCCGCTGCAGGCCTTGTCGCAGCACAAAGAGGCCACGCAGTGGCCGGAGCTGCAATCGGCGCCGGTTCCACACTCCAGGCCGTTGCTACAGTTGGCGACGCAGTAGAAATTGGCCTGCTCACTGCCGCCAACGAGCGCGACACCACCCGACAGCGCCGTGTCGTCCTTGGCCAAGTTGCCGGCGTACAGGTAGCTGGCTCCGGAGCGACGCAAGATCTGCCCGCTAGCGATCACGCGATCGCCTTCCATGGCTACGCGGCTCACGTTGACGCCAGGATTTCCCGACGCCTCGGCGACGAGCAGGCCGCCGCTGATTTGAAAGCCGTACACCGAGCCGGGCTTGAACTGCGCGATCACGGCGCGCGTCCCGACGCGGTCGATCGCCACCGCTTGGCCGTAGTAGCCAGCGGACACGGGCGACGGCGGATCCAAGCGCTGGACCTGCGACCACACGCTGCCCGAACGCGTAAAGACGAACGCTGCACCCTGGACGACGTCAGGAGCCCCCAGCACTTGCGGCGCCCCCACCACGATCAAATCGGTGCCGACCGCGACGGCGGCCCCGAAGTATGCGCCGACCGCCAAGCCCGCACCGCTCAGCGTTTGCTGGGGCGTCCAGGTCGTGCCCGAGCGCGTGAAAACGTAAGCAACGCCGGCGCTGGTGGCCGGGTTGCCTACGCAACCGACGACCAGCGTGTCCCCACGCAACGCGAGCGAGTAAGCGCTGCCGATGGGACTTGCGACCTGAACCTGCTGCTGCAGGCTCCAAGTTCCGCCGCTTCGGACGTAAACGGCCGCGCCACCGCCAGCCGGAACAGCCAAGCTGTCGCCGTCGAGCGCAATACCCGCGAGTGAACCCATCAGGTTCACGTCGAGGACGGTCGGCGCCTGCCAGACACCCGCCACTCGCTCGAACACATAGGTGGCCTTGACGGCCGGCGCAGCCACGGCGGCAGTGTCGCCTTGAAAGTCGACGTGGGCGCCGAACTGCCGCGCAGCGGCCGCCCCCGGCGCGACTAGCTTTGCTTGCAGCGTGAGCGGCGCTATCGCCTTGCCAAGCTTTTCGCCCGCGGGCTCCTCGGAGCAGGCCGCAGCGCCCGTCAGCAGAGTGAAGCTTGCGGCAGCGACGCCAACCCAGGTGAGCGACCTCCGCACCCAGCCTTGGGTCGCCAGATGGCTGCCCGCCCCGTTTGCCGCACTTCCACCCGCCTCCGACCCGTGCACGACACTTCGTTCACTCATTGGTTGCTTCCCGCCAGCCAGACAAAGCCCAAGAGTACGAGCGTCTCCCGGGAAACCTTGACGTGTCAAGCTGAGCGGCCAGGCGGCCTGGGCGGCGCTTCTGCTTGCGCCTTCGGCCCTCGGCCGACATCTTTCGCGCCGTGATTCGCTTCGATTCGGTCAGCAAGAACCACGGTCGCCAAATTCTGTTCATGGAGGCCTCCGCCAGCGTGAACCGCGGCGAGAAGGTCGGGCTCGTGGGACCCAACGGCTCCGGTAAGACGACGCTGTTTCGCCTGCTGGTCGGTGAGGAGCAGCCAGACGGCGGACAGGTCGTCGTCGATCGCGGCATCCGCACCGGCTACTTCAGTCAGGACGTGGGTGACATGGCCGGTCGCACGGTGCTGGCCGAGACCATGGCCGGCGCGGGCGAAGTGTCCGTGGTGGGTGCCGAGCTGCACGAGCTCGAGCACAAGATGGCCGATCCGGCGTTCAGCGATCAGCTCGAGACGATCGTGGAGCGCTTCGGCGAGGTGCAGGCGCGCTTCGACGAGCTGGGCGGCTACGGGCTCGAAGCGCGCGCGCGTGAAGTGCTGGCCGGCTTGGGCTTTCGGCAAGAGGTCATGGAAGGAGACGTCGGTGCCCTGTCCGGCGGCTGGAAGATGCGCGTGGCGCTGGCCCGCATTCTGCTGATGGCTCCCGATCTGCTGTTGCTCGACGAGCCGACGAACCATCTCGACCTCGAGTCGATCATTTGGCTCGAGAAGTTCCTGCGCGACTTCGAAGGCGCGCTGGTCATGACCTCGCACGATCGCGAATTCATGAACCGCCTGGTCGGCAAGATTCTCGAAATCGACGGCGGCGAGCTGACCAGCTTTTCCGGCAATTTCGAGTTCTACGCCGAACAGCGGCAGATCCTGGCGGCGCAGCAGCAGGCGCAGTTCGAGCGCCAACAGGCCATGCTGGCCAAAGAAGAAGCCTTCATCGCCAAGTTCAAGGCGCGCGCCAGCCACGCCGCGCAGGTGCAGTCCCGCGTGAAGAAGCTGGAGAAGATCGAGAAGGTCGAGCCGCCGCGACGACGCAAGGTCATCGACTTCGACTTTCCGACGCCGCCGCGCTCCGGCGAAGACGTGGCCAAGCTGGCCGGAGTGAACAAGGCATACGGCCAGCACGTCATCTACTCCAAGTTCGATTTCTTGATCCGTCGCCGCGAGCGCTGGTGCGTGATGGGCGTGAACGGCGCCGGCAAGTCCACGCTTTTACGGTTGATCGCCGGCGAGTCGTCGGCCGACAGCGGTGACGTGCAGCTCGGAGGCAGCGTGAAGATGGGCTACTTTGCCCAGCACGCGATGGAGATCTTGAACCCGGATCAAACCGTGCTCGAGACCCTGGAAGCCTCCTTTCCCAAGGCTTCGCTCGGCTCGCTCAAGGCGCTGCTCGGTGCGTTCGGCTTTTCGGGCGACGACGTGGACAAGCGCTGCCGGGTCCTGAGCGGTGGCGAAAAGGCGCGCGTCGTGCTGTCGCGCATGCTGTTCGACCCGCCCAACTTCTTGGTGCTCGACGAGCCGACGAACCATCTCGATCTCGATACGAAAGAGATGCTGGTCAAGGCGCTCGCCAACTTCGAAGGCACGCTGCTCTTCGTCTCGCACGATCGCCGGTTCTTGAGCTCGCTCTCGAACCGCGTGCTCGAGCTCGGCCCCGACGGCCCCAAGCTGTACGGCGGCGGTTACACCGAATACGTGTCGGCAACGGGCCAAGAGGCGCCGGGGCTGCACTGACGAGTCACGCGATGGCGCGCGTCGCAAAGCCTTGCGGACGCCCCAAAAGAGCGCTGAGACACGGAATGATCACCGCGCGCGTCGCGTGGCTTTCGGAAGGCGGCGATGCGATGCTGGCAGCGACGCGCTTGCGCACGGTGGGCGCGTCGCGTTCGAGCGCCCAGCGCAAGAACTGGAAGGCCAGCTCGGCGTGGCGCTGCTCATCGCTCGCGATCTTCGCGTAAACGGCCCGCACCGTCGCGTCCGAAGCGCTATCTGCGGCTTCCAGCGCTTCCAGCGCCGCCGAGGTCTCACCGAAGCAGCCCTCGGCGAGCACCAAGTCGACGATGTCGGCGAGCACGACGCTGGGCATGCTGCCGTCGATGTCGAGCGGACCGGGGCCCAGCGTTCGATCGGCGTAGGCGCTCGCCAAGCGAAAGCACAGCTTGGTGTGCTCGGTTTCATCGGCCAGGGCGCGCGTGCTCGCCTCGACGAGCACGGACGGCGCGCCGAGCGCCAGCAGCTGCAAACTGAAGCGAGCGAAGGCCGCGATGGACGCGTGCTCCATCTGGCCGAGCCGCTGCCAATGCGCGGTCAACTCAGCGCGCTCGGCGGCGGTCAGGTGGTCGACGCGCGGGTCCGCCAGAGCCTCGTCTAGCCACGCCGCGCTCTCGATGACGCCGGCAACGCGGGCCTCGGCCTCGACCAAGAACGGCCGTCCACACGTGCCCTCGAAGCAGGCGCGATGGCCTGCACCGGTGTCGGCACACGGCGCGCCGCCGCAATCTGCGTTGGGCGTTCCGTCGTCCGGCGAGCCCTGCGTGGTGCTGCCACAGGCCAGGGGCAAAAGGCCCAGGGAGGCCAGCAGGGAGAGCCGAAGCGACGCGAGGTGCCGAGCTTGGCGTGACTGCATGGTCCGCACGTAGCAGCAAGCGTGCCAGGCGTTGGCGCTCCGGGCCGCTGTTTGGCGGCGATTCCGGAGGGCTGCCCTGGCACAGATGGTGCCACGCCCCGCGCCTGCGCTACGTTGCCGGCCATGGCTCAAGTCATCGTCCGCCCTTTTCGCGAGGCCGACGAAACGCGCGTGATCGAGCTGTGGACGTTCGCCGGGCTCGTAAAGCCCTGGAACGACCCCAAGAAAGACATCGCCCGCAAGCTGAAGGTGCAGCGCGACCTGTTCTTGGTCGCCGAGCTGGAGGGCGTGCTCGTCGGCGTGGTGATGGCCGGCTACGAGGGCCACCGCGGTTGGATCAACTACCTGGCAGTCGATATCGGCCAACGCCGCCGCGGCATCGCCACTGCCCTGATGCGCGACGCCGAGCGCCGCCTGCGCCTCTTGGGTTGCCCCAAAATCAACCTGCAAGTGCGCCACGAAAACGCGGAAGTTCAGGCGTTTTACGCCACCCTGGGCTTCAAAGACGACTCCGTCTTGAGCTTGGGCAAGCGGTTGGAAGACGACTAGCTAGCCCTGCTTGCTGCCCGTTCCGCGGCTTCTTCGGGACCAACTTCCGCGAGGCGCTACTCGATGACCGACCCCTCCACCATGATCGGCGTGTCATCGTGGTTGGAGATCTGTGGGTAGGTCGGGTACCACGAGCCACCCACGTTGTTCGTGATGGTCGAGCTCTGGATGACGATGTTGCCCGAATGATCGTTGGAGACGAAGAAGATGGCCGAGCCGTGGGTCGTCACCTCGTTGTGCTCAATGCGCGAGCCCGCGATCGTCAGCGTCATGGCGTTGCCGTCGTTGTAGATCGCGCCGCCGCTGCCGCCGCCGGGCGTGCCGGCCTTGGCTGGGTTGCCACCGTTGCCGATGGCCCGATTGTGGCTGAGCACGCTGTTGATGATCGTCCACGAGACGCCGATGCTACTGAGCGCCCCGCCGTTGGCGCACACGTTGCCGAGCCCGGCGCCGCCGCCGAAGGTCGAGTTGGCGACGTAGACCGGCAGGCCGTCGAACTGCTGAAAGACCCGGAGGGCGCCGCCACCCACGTCGGGCCCCTCGTTGGCGCACACGTTGTTGAAGAAGCGAGAGTTGACGACCTTGAAGCGACCACCACTCGCGAAGATCGCGCCGCCCGATGGTTCCTCGTCCGCGCCGTTGGCGTTGCCGTCGACGAAGGTCAAGTTCTGTACGGTCAGGCGCGGTGACTCCTGATTGTTGCAGTGAGAGGTCGTCCACACCTGCGCCTTGTCACAGGTGTTCATGTACAAGATGCGGCGCGCTCCCATACCGCTCAAGGTGACGCGCCCGCCGCCGTCGAGCACGACGTCGGGCTTGTCGTTGAACACCTTGGCCGTCGCTCCCATCATGATGGTGATCGGCTCGGCGCCGCAGTCGAAGGTGATCACACCGCCCGCCGCTACGGCTTCGACGACCGCCTCGCCCGTGCAGCTTTCGGGGGTACCGTTACCGATCACGTGATCGGGCGCAGACACGTCTTCCGGGCCCGCCTCGAGCGGTATGGCTGCGTCGGCCTCGTTGCCTGCGGGGGGCCCGTCGTCTGGATCGGTCAGGGGGTTGCTCACGGGCACGCTCCCTCCTGAGCTTTGCGTGCCACCAGCCGAGGAGCTTGACCCCGCCACGGACTTGCTCCCGCCTGTAGCGCTCATGGTCGAACCACCGCTGCCGTGCGCGGACTCATCCTCAGCACCACACGCGACGTTCAGCACCAGACACAGCACAGCTAGCGAGCTTCCCGCGGTTCTCATGTCCCATCCCACGATACCAACCCGCACGGCCCGCACGGCCCCCGTTTTTGTTGCAGCGTCGCCGATTCGGGAGGCATTGCCCTACAGCTCCGCACAGCTGCGGACGCAGCGACGCGAACGCCTTTGGAAGACCTCCAACACTCGAATCAGCTAATCTCGAGGCGCATGCCGAAGGTTGGGCTAGGTCGGGCAGGGACGCTGTTACTGGTTCTGGGCGTCGCGAGCGGCTGCGGCAAATCCTCGGGAAGCACAGCGGATGATTCGGTCGCAACCGGTGGTGTGGCGGGGGTCGGGGCCGGAAGCAGCGGAGCCGCGGGCTCGCACGTCGGTGCGGGCACGAGCGCCGGAGGCAGCGCGGCCGGGTCAGCCCCGGAAGCGGAGCCTTGCCCCGTACCGCTTTCGGATTGGGAACCGGTTCAAGGCGATGTGTTCGAAGGCCTCGGCAACACGGTCGCCACCCACGACTACGTCTTGGCCTCCAGCGACGCTGGCAGCCTGCTGTTCCCGATCTCGGCGGAGGCGCCCGAGGCCATGACTGCGCCAATCACCATCGACGCGAACATCGGCAGCCCCCAAGCGGCCTGGCAAGGGGACGGCGCGCTATTCGTGCTGGGAACGTTGGCCACTGGAGCGCTCTTGGCGCGCGTGGAGAGCTCCGGGCATGCCACCACCGTCGACATCCCAGGAGCCCTCCAGGCAGCGGGGCGCAGCGCAGTCGCGCAGGCCGGCGAACGCGTGGCGGTCGCGGGCGGCGACGGTGCTGGCACGTTCCTGGTCCACCTGTTCGATGACGAGCTTGGGCCCATCAAGAGCTTTACGTTGCCCAAGCACAGCTTTGGCTCACTGACCGCCGACGCGCAGGGTTTGCGCTTGGCGGTGATCGACTCCACGACGAAAGCGCTCGAGCTCTACCGGTTTACCGACGCTGAGCTCACGCTGGAGCGGAGCGAGCCATTGCCAGGTTTGCCGCTGCCGTTCACGGTGGCGTGGGTCGGCGACAGCGTGGTCGTCGAAATCAACGGCAAGCTCGTGCTCGTCGACTCGACCGGTAGCCAGACGAGCCTCGAGCCACCGAGCAAAGACGGGACCAACTACGTCTACTCCCTTTCGACGAGTTCGGGCGTGCTCGGCAACGTGCTCGGCGCGACCGTCAGCAACGCGCCTTTCGTCGGCCGCTTGCAAGGCGGCACCCTGGAGTGGGCCGGCCCGGGCGAGCAATGCGTCTTCGCGGACGTGCGCGCCGATACGCAATCCCTCGGCGTGTACTATCTCGCCACGCTGCGCAATCGAACGCTTGCCTACTTCGGTTTCAAGTGTCCGGCCCCGTAAGGCTCGAGCTCAGGCGCGTCAGGCGCGGTTCAGTCTTCATTCATTTCGGGAAGTCCGCAGCCAGCGTGGAGGTGCCAGCGGAACTGCAGGGGGAGCCCACGCGGAGCTTCCGCTCGGGCGGCTAGCTCCAAACGAACGCTCGTCTCGTTTGCGGAGCCTTGGCCGGACTCGCCGAGGTATGCCTGCACTTGATCGCGGTAGCGGGAAGCCGGCAAATGCGCGAGTAGCCGCGCACAGCTCAGCTCGCCCTGCGCGTCGAACGTGAGGCGATTGGGCTCACCAAACGAGAACTCTCCTTTGCCCACCAATGAGAACAGGCCCGCGGCAACCTCCACTCGCGTGATGGCGTGGGTAGCGCCGGGCCCGGGCGAGACGCGCAGCGCGATCGCACCCGACCTCCCCGTCAAGAGCGCCGATTCTGGCCAACTAGGACGATGCCAGTTGTCGAGCGTGAGGCGGAAATTGGCGCTCGCGCGTTGCGCCGGTGAATCGGGCACGATCACCGAACCGATGCCTACGATGACTGCCTCGGTCCAGGTCTCGTCGATGCGGAGCCCGGTGCGGCTTGCCCACTCCGAAAAAGGCTGGCTCGGAACGTGGAGGGCCCACTCGACGCCTTCTCCGGCGCTCCGCGTAACGTTGAGCTGCGGCGCTTTCGAGTCGTCCGCGTCCCGGCTGAACCGAAGCTCGAGAGCCGTGCTCGGCCTGCTCGCCCACAAGTGCAAGTCGCGAAACGTCGCGCCAAAGGCGCGCAGCGACTCCACATGAAGGTGATCCCGCTGCGAACCCGGTTCGAAGGACGCGACAGCGGCGCTGAGCTTTCTGCCGGATGCATCCGTGTACTCGAGGCGCGCGTCCGCCACTTCCAGGTCAGCCGGAGCAGCAAGCCGTCGCGCGTCCTCCCAAACCAGATCGAGTGGTCCCTGAGCACGGACCAGAACGCCGTGGGCGCGATTCGTGCGCTGCCAAGGAAAGCGTCCGAGCTCGACCCGTGCAACCTGCACGCGCAAGCTCGGCGACGGCTCCCACTCCACGTCGGTAAGTCGCGTGGGCCAGATCAGCCCCTCGGTGCTCCCGACGCGCAGGGCCAAGCTCGACTTGAGCGCTGCGAGCGCCTGCAGGCGTTCGCTTCTCAGCCAAGCCACGCAAGCGCCAAGCGTCGCGATCACCGCCAGTACGACGAAGCGCGACCAGCGCCGCGTCTTCGGGTCAGCACGAGCCACCGCGGCTCGCAACGGCCGACTCATTCGCTCAAGGCTAGACAGTAGATCGCGCCGTAGCCGCCGCCATCACCCACGGAGCCGTTCCCGTTCGGCATGGGTCCACCGTTTTGCACCAGATTGAAGCCGGGCGCGCACCCGTTCTCGGTCAGCCGGCTGATCCAGTCGTCGGTCCCACCAGTCATCGTCGGCCAGGTGTGACCGCAGCGGGGAGCGATGCCGGTCATCGAGGTACCGAGCGTCCAGTCCTGGCAGGTCCAGTCGGTGATGGTGGTCCCGCCGCCGCCGCCGCCCGGGCCACCGCCGCCGCCCGGGCCACCGATGCCGGCGCAGGTCGTGGCGGTACAAAGCTTCCCGTCCGAATCAGAACCGGTGAGCACGTCGTGGTTGTCGGCGCAGGAGTTGGCGTTCGCGCAATCTGCCTCCTCGTTGTGATGAGGCGTGCCGTCCTCGTTCGGCAGGTTGTTGAGGATGCTGGCAACGGTAATCCCCCCAGGGCGCGTCGCGACCAGCTCCGTGAGGTTGTTCGCGATCGTTCGGTTCAGGCGATCGTACCAAGGTCCCTTGCCGACGCGGTCGACCGCGTTGACCTTCGAAGTCGTCAAGAAGGCTCGCCAAGTGCGACAATTGCCCGGCAAGCTCTCTTCGGCGATCTGAGTGCAGAGCTTGTCCGCCCCGGTCAAGCCGTCTGCGGTGCCATAGCGGAAGTCGCCACCCCAACCCTTGGTACTGCCGTTGAACGCCTGCGCCAACTTGAACATGCGCGCGCGGCTGGCCACGAAGAAGCTGAAGCAGTTGCTTTCCCCGGCGGTGCAGGTGGACTTGTTGATGGGCGTCGCCTGAGCACAGGCGCCGCTACCGCTACCACCGCCGGACATGCCGGCGCTGCCGCCGCCGCTCGAGGTACCGGCGCTGCCGCCGCCGCTCGAGGTACCGGCGCTGCTGCCACCGGCCGTCGAGGTGCCCGCGCTGCTGGTCATCCCGCTCGTGCCAATCGCAGAACCACCGGCGCCAGGAGCGCCAGCGGACGCCGATGTCCCGGCTGAGCCGCCGTTCATTGCAGGGTCAGCATCGCCCCCGCCGCAGCCTGCGGCAAACAGCAACACCGCCGCACAACCTCCGACGAACGACCCCGTATCGGTCGAGATACGCACCTTACCGTTGAGCGATTTCATGGAGTCTTACAAATCCTTTTGAGCGGGTCGCACGCCGTCTTCGTCTTGTCCGAGCAAGAGCCACAGTCGGAATCGTTGAAGCAGGAACAGTACCCCTCGATGTCCAAAGGGGGCTTCGCCACCGCTTCGATGTCGAATCCGATCTTCCCCGCCCCTACCGCCGATTCACCATGCGTACTGCGCTTGAGCAGGAGCTCCGGAAAGCCTCCCACCCCCAGCTCCACCAGCGATTTGACCACGTCGGCTGAGATGGTCAACGTGCCGGAGTCGGTCGTTTTGCACAGCACATAGCCGGCGCTGCCGCCGTGCTTGCTGACGTTCAGCGTCGCGGTGACTTCAGTCTCAGGGTCCGCTCCCGGGGTCCAATTCACGGTAAGCGGCTGTCCGCTCGTAATGAGGTAGCTCGATTCGGAGGTTGCGATCGGCGCGACGCCCGTGGCCGAAACGGTGAACGCGGGAAAGGCATCGCCCGTTCCGCTGAGGGTGACCGGCTCTCCTTCGGTGACGCCGGGATACGGCAGATCGAGGGGATACTGATAGTTGAGGTTGGTGACGGCGAGCTTGAGCGACGTGTCCCCGATGCCGGTGACGCTGACGTCTCCCACGCTCACCGGCACGGGCTTCGCCTCACACACGTTCTCGGCGACGCAGGTCTGTTCCCCCGGGCACGCTGGGTCGTAACAAGCCTGCAGGGAGTACTTGTAGACCTTGCAGTTATCGTCGCTGCCAATGACGGTTTCGATAACGTCGGTGGGGTAAGGCCCGCTGTACACCTTTCCAAAAATGGCCGTGTAGGCCGCTGCGTCTTCGACTGCCGGATTCAGGCTGAGCGTGAAGCTGCCGACAGGGCCTTTGGACGCGCCGCCGCCGGTCGCTCCAGCGCCGCCGGTCACTCCAGCACCACCGGTCGCTCCAGCACCACCGGTCGCTCCAGCACCACCAGTGGCGCTACTGCCCGCGGCGGAGGGCGAGCTAGCCCCCTTATCGTCTGAGGAGCAGGCCAACAACCCGGCGAGCAAGAAGCCGGCCGCGAGCGTTGCTGGGGGCCGGCGCCCGAGCGCGCGTGCCGGGTGGGGGGACGGGGAGGCTGAGGCCTCGAGGTGATCGACGACGTTCATTCCGGACTTGCTGTGGCCGGCGCCGCCCCACTGCGATCACCGATCCTTCACGGAATCGTTACGAGCCGGCTCAAAAAAGCCACTGCTGGTCACGTTCGCGCTGCCTCAGCGGCCCGCCCTGCTCCGTCAGCTGCGCTTTCGCCGGCCGATGCGCTCGGGCACCCTGGGCAAGTGGCCGCGAGCACTGCCACCCAATATCCGCCGCCTGCGAATCGGCACCATCGGAGTTTTGCTCGCTAGAGTCGTCGCTACGACCAGGCGACACAATCAACCCCCAACGACCAAAGCCAGCGACCTGAACGCAAACTAAGATGCAAGGTCATCCCTATCACCGTGCAGCACCGTGCAGCACGATGGCTTCGTGCTCGAGCGCGCCCTCGACCTTGGGCACGGTGAATCACAGAGCTGCGCACGCGGACCGAGTGCCCCCAAACTCCTATCAGCCGAGGCAGCGCAGTTTCGCCAGCATAGCCCGCCCAATCCCAACCGGCGCCTCGGGCGGCAGGCCCACCGACCACCCCCCTTGCGGACAAAAGCGGCTTGCGAGCGCCGAAGGAACGGCGTAAGACCCCGCTCGTCGTCTCGTAAGAGATGTATGGGTCCGCCGACAGCGCAGCTTGAACCCCGCCAGGCCCGGAAGGGAGCAACGGTAAAGAAAAGCGGGTGTGGCGGGCCCTCCATTTTTTGCGACGGTCGCGTCCCCTGCCTGAGTGCTAAGCTCGAGGCTTGATGCAGCACCTGGCGTCGCTCGAGCGACGAGCGCGCATCCGCACCGCGCTCTGGCTGTTGTCGGCAGCGGCAACCGTCGCGTTCGCGCTTCACTTGGGTACCCAATCCAAGCCGCTAGCGTTGCTGCTACTCGTCGCGTTCGCGCTGACTCAGCTCCCGAGCTTGCTGCGCCAGCTGCGCTTTCGCCGGCTGATGCGCTCGGGCGACTTGGGCAAGGTGCTGCAGGCCTATCACCCCACGTTGGCGCGGCTCCCGCATCCGGAAACGCTTGGCCCACTGATGGTCGCGGCGGCGCTCGCGGCGCATGGCTTGGTCGACCGCGCCCGACGCGCGCTGGATCGCGCCGCGCGGGGTGAGGCCTGGGAAGCCGCGCTCGAGCATCGGTGGTTCGTCGAAACGCTCATGGAAACCTTCGACGGCGATCGCGCGCAAGCCGTACAGCGCGCCGAATCGCTAGAAAAGCTACCGCTACCAGCCGGTAGCGCGCCGCTCCAGCGCCGCGTCGCCATGTTGCGCTCGGCCCTGACGGCGCTGGCCCGCGCCTTCGCCCGCTGCCCTCGCGCAGACGACGCCGAGGTCCTGGAAGCAGCCTCCGAAAAGAGCCCGCTCGTGCACTGGGCCATGCGCTACGGCGCCATCGTCGCGTACTTGGAGCGGGGAGAGAACGCGCGCGCGCAACAGCTGCTCGCCAACGCGCCCAACTGGCCTGCCGACTCCGCGTTTCGCGCCTTTCAAGAGGAGCTGAGCGGCCTGGCTGGCCAACCCATCGCGACGAGCCCGAGCGCATGAGCGATCCGAAGGCACCGCTCCCCACCTTCGAAATCCCAGATCTGGAGTTACAGGCTCCCGTCTCCAAGCGCACGGCCTTGCCGAGCACGCCGCGCCCCAACCCAGCGCCGCTCACGCCCGAAACAGCGGCCTTTGGGCTCGAAATTTCGCTGCCCGATCTCGACGAAGAGGACGAGCAGCTGCTGCAAAAAGGCTCCAACGTCGAGCTTTCGATCGGCACGTCACCACAGGCCACCAAGCGCCATCAGGACAACTGGCCCCACGGTCGTACCCGCCCCAGCGATCAGCTGCCGATCGATCCGGCCGAGGTCACGCTGGCAGCGGGCTACGGGCCCGCGCCGCAAAGCGCCATCTTGGCCCCCGTCTACGCCTATCGCGTCTTGTCGCGGCGCTCGCCTCTCAAGCGCGTCATAGCGGCGCTCAACGCCGAGCTGACCCAAGCCGAGCTGGAGCGCGACACGCAGCTGATGCAGCTGTCGAACGAGCTCCGCCCCGCCTTGGAGGCCAACGAGTCGTTCCGGCGCTTGCTCGAACCCATTCGCGAGGTGGAGCAGGTCGCGGGCGAGCGCTACCAAGCCTTTTCCCAGGCCGACGCGGGCTACCGCGAGCAAATGGCGCGCTTCGAAGCCGAGCTTTCGCAGCTGCGCGGCAGCGAACAAGCCGCGCAAGCCGTCGTCGACCAGCGCAGCAGCGTCGTCGACAGCAGCCAAAACGAGCTGCGCCGCGCCGAAGCCAAGCACCAGCGCGTGCAGATCGAAATCCGCGGCGTGCTCGAAGTCGCACGCCAAGCGCTGGGCCCCGCCGGCGGCGACATGCCGCCCGCACAGGCCGCACAGCTCGCGGAGCTGCAAGCGCGCGCCAAAGCCTTGGAGCCCGAGCTAGCGCACACCAACGGCGCGTACGCCGCCGCCACGGCCGCGCGCGAGCAAGCCCAAGCCGAGGTGCGCAAACTGCAAGGTCAAATCCGGCAGGTCGAACGCCAGAAGGCGAGCGCCGGCAGCAGCCTCGAAAAGCAGCTGTCGGTCCGGGCCCAAAGCGTGAGCGAGGCCGAGAAGCAGCGCCGTGACGCCCTGGCGGAAGTCGCGCGGGCCGTGCTGTCGTCACGCGGCGTCGTCCCCGTGCCGGAGCCGCTCTTGCAAAGCCTGCGCGAGCACGACAAGCACGTCGACGCCGCGGCCATTCGCCTCGAAACGCACTTGCGGGCGCTCGACTCGTACGAGCGGGAGCGCGTGCAGCAGGGCGTCATCTTCGCGCTTTCGGCCTTTGGAATCGTTGTGCTTTCGATCCTGCTCAAAGCAATGCTTTAGTCTTCGGCCATGTCGGATCGCCACCGCGAGCTGTTGGCTGAGCTCGAGGCAAAAAACCAAGCCGCCTTCGCCGCAGGCGGTCCGCCGCGGGTCGAAAAACAACACAAAGCCGGCAAGCTCACGGCGCGTGAGCGCATCGACGTCTTGGTCGATCCGGGCAGCTTCATCGAGACCGATCGCTTTGCCACGCACCACTCGGCCGGCTTGACCGCCGAGCAGGCCGTGCTGGGCGACGGCGTCATCACCGGTCACGCGCGCATCGATGGCCGCGCGGTGTGCGTGTTCGCGCAAGACTTCACGGTGTTCGGCGGCGCGCTCGGCGCGACTCACGCCAGCAAGATCGTGAAGCTGATGGACCTAGCGCTCAAGATTGGCGTGCCCGTCATCGGCCTCAACGACTCGGGCGGCGCGCGCATCCAAGAAGGCGTGGCAGCGCTCGGCGGCTACGCCGACATCTTCTTGCGCAACACCTTGGCCAGCGGCGTGGTGCCGCAAATCAGCTGTATCATGGGGCCGTGCGCTGGCGGCGCCGTGTATTCGCCGGCCATCACCGACTTCGTGCTGATGGTCGAGGGCACCAGCTACATGTTCATCACCGGGCCCGACGTGGTGAAAGCCGTCACGCACGAGCAGGTGACCAAAGAAGCCTTGGGCGGCGCCTCGACCCACGCCGAAAAGAGCGGCGTGTGCCACCTCACCGCGCCCGACGACAAGCGCTGCCTCGAGCTGCTCCGCGAGCTGCTGTCGTTCTTGCCCTCCAACAACGGCGAAGAAGCGCCGCGCCAGAGCAGCTCCGACGTGCCAACGCGCGAGGCGCCCGCGCTCGACACCTTGATTCCGACCGAGAGCAGCAAGCCGTACGACATGCGCGACGTGCTGCGCCACGTGGTCGACGACGGCTACTTCTTCGAGCTGCAGCCGCGCTTTGCCGAGAACCTGCTGACCGGTTTTGCGCGCATCGACGGCCGCACCGTCGGCATCGTGGCCAATCAGCCGACGGTTTTGGCCGGTGTGCTCGACATCGACGCCAGCATCAAAGGCGCGCGTTTCGTGCGCTTTTGCGACTGCTTCAACATCCCGCTCATCACCTTCGTGGACGTGCCCGGCTTCTTGCCCGGCGTCAGCCAAGAGCTGGGCGGCATCATCCGCCACGGCGCCAAGCTGCTGTACGCCTACTGCGAAGCCACGGTGCCCAAGCTCACCGTCATCACCCGCAAGGCTTATGGCGGCGCGTACGACGTGATGAACAGCAAGCACATCCGCGCCGACGTGAACCTGGCGTTCCCCACGGCCGAGGTGGCGGTGATGGGCGCGGAAGGTGCCGTCAACATCATCCACCGCGCACGCATCGAGTCGGCGGAGAACCCCGAGCAGACGCGCTCCGAGTTCATCGCCGACTACCGCGCACGCTTCATGAGCCCGTACGAAGCCGCCAGCCTCGGCTTCATCGACGAAGTGATCGAGCCGCGCACGCTGCGCCCGCGCCTGGCCGCCTACCTCTCGCTGCTCAAGAACAAGCGCGATCAGAATCCGCCCAAGAAGCACGGGAATATCCCGCTCTAGGGGCGCGCGAGCCTGAGCGCCGACGCGCGCGCCAACCGTCTGCCAGCGACGGCCGAATCCGGCGCGCCGGCTGCGGCTATCTCGACAGCGAGTCAGCACTGTTGCAGGCCGGTTGCGAAGCCGCCGCTGCGCGCGAAACGCGATTCAGCACCACCCGTTCATGCGATTTTGCGCCGACAGCCGCGCAGCAACGCTCGACGTCGATGCACAAGTGCTCGACGGTTGGGTGGATCTTGGGGATCTTGATGGCGGGCGCGGCGCCGTCGGTCGCAGCCGCGGCGCCGCCTGCGACGAGCGCGGCGCCCCCGAGCTGCACACAGACGCTTGGCGCTGCGCGGGCGCAGAAGCTGGTGAAGCAATGCTCGGAAGTGACGACGGCTAGCCACCCCCCCTGCAACGCCCTCAACGACTGCGAGACAATCGCTGACCACATCGCGCAAATGTGCCGGAATCTGCGCGGCAGCGCGCCCGCGTCTTGCTCAGCCGACGCACGCCAAGCGGCGCTCTTGCCCGACGGCCCCTACGTCGAGCGGCTCGCGCGGACGATTTCCGCTCGTCACAAGGAGGCGGCCAGCGCGCGCGAGCGCATCAAGGCGGCACGAGCCAAGATCGAGCCCCTGGCGGCAAAGCAAAAGCTCGCCGCCGCCGAGCTGAAGAAGGGGCAAACCGCCTTCGACAAGGAATACAAGGCGGCGCGCGCTGCGTCGGCCAAGCTGGACCTTCTGTTGGCAAAGCCAGGCGCCGTCGGCATCGACGCGACGCGCGAGGCGGTGCGCGCGCAATTCGACGCCGCCGCCAAGCATGGCGCGGCCTTGGCCCGTGACTTTGCCGCCATCCAAGCGCTCGAAGCCCAGATGGTCGCGCCCGTCGCCGACGTCGATGCGGCAGCTGCGACGATCAAGGGTGGCTTGAAAGACCTGAAGGCGGCCAAGACCGAGATGGATGCGGCCGTTGCTCATTTGGGCAAACTGACCGCGACCAAGAAAACCGCGGAGGCGAGCGCTGAGTTAGCCAAGGCCAAGGCCACGGTTGCCGACGCGGCCGCCGCCGGCAAAGCCGTGCAAACCTTCGAGCTCGAAGCGGGGCGTGAGGCCTCGGCCCTTCATACGCTTTCTGCGCTCACGCCTGCTGGCGCGACCGCGCGAGCGAAAGCGGCCGTGGTCGCCGCCAAAATCGCCCAAGATCAGGTCGGCGCCACCAACTTGGGCAACGGTGTGCAACGGGCGATCGACGCCGAGGCGACCAAGCATCTGCCTGACGCGCCGAGCGCCAAGGCTAGTCAGTGCGACTTGGAGCGCTTCGATTTCATGAACTTCGCGTTCCCGGCAACCTGGAGCGTGAAGGCACCGCCGGATGTGTACAAAAAGGGGAAGCGGAGCCAGCCGGGCGACGAGGCGGCCGACGAATACGCCCCGCAAATCGCGAGCGTCAAGACCTTCGACTTCGACGGCGACGGCAAAAAGGAAGCCGTCGTCTTCATCGAGGGCCCCCCAGGAGCTCACTCGGGGCCCAACAACGAGCTGCGCTTCATGAAGCTGGATGAGCAGTGCCGAGTGCAACAGTTCGAAGTCTTCACGGGCGGAGTCTTCGAGGGCACGATGAAGGGCAAGTCGTACGTCTACGCCGACACTGTTTTGGAGACCCCCGAAGGACAGAATGGCAACTTCGCGGTCGGCACCGAAAGTGTCAGCGTGCGTTACGTGAACGGCTTCCTCAAGGAAATCTCGCGTAAGCGGGATCCCAACTGAGCCGCTTCGCCGAGCAACTACGGCTACTGCCTAAACGCCGAACATCTCGACGACTGCGCCGTTGTGCGCGAGCGGCGCATCCAGCGCTAGAAACTCTACGCTCTTCGCGACGTCAGCCGCTGTCATGCGCGGCGGAAAGGGCGCGCCCTTGAGCATGTCGGTGTCGATGGATCCGGGCAGCACCGCGCACGCCATGAGCCCCGAATCCGAAAGCTCTTCCGCGAGGCTTTTGACGAAACCGGTGAGGCCCCATTTGGAAGCAGCGTAGGCGGCCGCGCCGGGCGAGCCGAGCGTGCCGCTGATGCTGCCGATGAACACGAAGCGCCCTGTCTTGGCGGCGCGCATGCTGGGGAGCAGCGCGCGGGTCAGCACGAACGGCGCCCGCAAGTTCACGTCCAGCTGTTCGTCCCAGGCGGCGACGGACGTTTCTTCGATGCGCGCGCGCACGACCACGCCCGCGTTGTGCACCACGATGCTGGGCGGCCCCAGCGACGCGACGACGTTTTGCGCCGCCTTCTCGAGTGCCGCTGCGTCCTGAAAATCCGCAAAAACCTGAAACGGCTTCTTGCCCGCTAGCTGCTCGAGCTCTGCCGCGGTGTCTGCGTGCTGCGGTGACGGGCGGCCCAGCAGCGCTAGGTCGAGACCACGCTGCGCCAGCGCGAACGCGACCGCGCGCCCCACGCCGCGACCGGCGCCCGTGATCAGCGCGAGACTCAAGGCTTGGCCTCGGCGCTGAGCGCTCCAGCACCGCGCAGCGCCAACGCGAGCTCTGCGGCGTCTACGTCGCCGCGGCGCGCCGTGGTCACCAGCTCGGCTCCGGTTTGGCGTGAGCCGCGCGCGACCAAGCAGCCGTGTACCAACCGCACTTCGCAATACGCCGCGCGAGCGCCGCCGTACTGGACCAGTGCCTGCGTCACGCTTTCGCTGATCGACTCTTGCAAGCTGAGGCGCCTGGCGTAGGCGTTCACGAGCGCAGCCAGCGTGCCTAGGCCGAAGAGCCGCGAGCCCGGCCGGTACACGACGCTGGCGGTGCCGTTGGACAGCAGCAAATGGTGCGGGCAAATCGTGCTGACCGCGATGCCCGAGAGCGCCACGAGCCCGCTCAGCGTGCCCTCGGCAATGGCCTGACCATCGGACAGCAGCGCCGGAACGTCGACGTCGTACCCGCTGAGCAGGTCGTTCGCGTACGCTTCGACGACGCGCGCGGGCGTGCCTTGCAGCTCGGCGTCTCGATCAGGGTCCTGACCCAGCGCCAGCAGGAACTCGCGCACGGCGCGCTCCGCGCGAGCTCGATCGACAGGCACTGCTTACCTCAATTGACCAGCTTGCGACGAACGTCGGCGCTCAGCGGACGCCGCCCAGAGTAGCCCGCAGTAAGGTCGTGGTAGTAGCCGAGCGTGTCTTCGCCGTAGCGCCAGCACAGCCACACCAGCTTGCCATCTACGCGGCCATAAAAATCCACCAAGCCGGTTTGTGGGTCTTTGATGACCCCGCCCCACTTTTGGACGCGTTGCCAGCCGGTTTCGTAACGAGAAATACGGCCTCGCAAATCGCCCTTCAGCCTTACGACCTCGCCAGAGTCCGCTGACGTAGGCTGGAGTGAACGAGGAGGCGCACCCGTGAGTCGCATCAGCTCGGCCAGGCCGTGCTCGATCTCACTTTGTTCTCTCAGCTGATCTTGCACTAACGACGAGAGGGCCGGAATCAGCGCGTTTACCTCTGAAATGGTGAAAACGCGCTGGGTCGCAGTCTGTTCTGCCATCACTCGACTCCGGAGCAAGGTCCCGATAACCCAAGCGCCACTGCATTCAGCAAGAGCGTCAAGCTGGAGAAGCTTACGGGCCGATCTCCATACGGTCAAGGCAACGACAGTTCTATTTCAAAGCGTCCCAAACTTGCTTCAGAGCGAGAAAACAGGGAGGCGGGGAGGCGGGGAGATTTTGATTGATCGGGCTTGAAATTGGTCGCGCCCGTGCAACCGGATGCCCCTTCACCACTGGCAAAACCCAGGAAAATCCCTCCCCGTCTCCCCGCCTCCCTGTTTTCTCGAGCCTCTAGTTTTTTAGGAGGTGGGCCAGAAGATGATTGCCAATTTAGTCAGAAAGAAGTCGGCGATGAGGATGGCAATCGAGACCACCACGACAGTGCGGGTCGTGCTGTTGCCCACACCGGCGGTACCGCCGCGCGTCGTCATGCCGAAGTGACAGCCGACGAGCGCGATGATGGCGCCGAACACCGGCGTCTTGATCATGCCGCTCGCGAAGTCGGCCATGGTGACGACGCTCAGGGCCGAGCGCAGAAAGAACTGCCACTGGATGTTGAACTCCAGATCGCTGATCAACATGGCACCGCCGAAGCCCAGCACCAGCGCGAAGGAGCCGAGCACGGGCATCACCAACGTGGAGGCCACCAGCCGCGGCCACACCAGCTTTTTCAGGGGATCTGCGCCGAGCGCGCGGATGGCATCGATCTGCTCCGTGACGGCCATGGAGCCAACCTCGGCGGCCATGCCGGAGCCGATGCGGCCACCGACGATCACGGCGGTGAGCGATGGCGCGAGCTCGCGCATGAAGCTCAGCGCCACCACGCGACCCGTGTACTCCATGCCGCCGAACTTGCGCAGGCCGAACGCGAACTGCACGGCCATGACCATGCCGATGAACACGCTCGTCACGGTCACGATGCCGACCGACGCGACACCCAGCGCCTCGACCTGCTGCAAGATGGCCCTGCCCTCGAAAGGTCGGCGAAACCCGGCGCGAATCGCGCCGAACATCATGCTGGTCACCGCGCCCATGCCCTCGACCAGCGCAGCCAGGCGGCCCAGTTGCCGCTCCACGAACTTGGGCGGTGGCGGCGGGATCAAGCTGCGCCGCTCACCAGTTTGACTGGGCGGAACGGAGTCGGTTTGCGCGCGCGTCGTCATGTCAGGACTCGGTGGCGAAGCCTTTGACGAAGATTTCGAACGGCGCGGGATCGGCCGCGGTGGGCTCGCTGATGCGCCAGAAGTCGTACACGCAGCCGTCCTTCTTCAGCACGTAGACCAAGAACTGCTTGGGTACGCCGTCCAGCTTGCCCGTCAGCTCGGTGCGCAGCGCGGCGCGCCCGTCGAGGTTCAGCTCTTGCTGCGACTTCAGCTCGCGCTCGGTGAACTGCAGAAACAGGTGCTGCGTGAGCGAGGCGAGCGGCACGTCGTCACCGTCGACTCCGCAGCGACCGTTGAGCGCCACGGTCGCTGGCGTTGCGTCGTCACGAAACGCGAGCAGGGTGCCGTCGGCTTCGATGGCGTGCCAGGCGGTTGGAATGGGGCCGGTGCGAAAATGCAGCTTGCCGTCGTCGTAGACCGTGCCGTTGAAATGCGGTCCACCACAGGCTGCTACCGCCAACGCCACCGCAAGCCCAAAACCAGCCGCTCGCATAAGGTGGGCGGA
>DATAKF010000293.1:0-27547 GCA_036261775.1 Polyangiaceae bacterium
CTGAAACGCGGGTCGTGCGCTGGTCGGATCTGCTGCCCGAGCGTTGCTTCGCGATTCAACTCGATTTGTCTCACGAGGTGGGGCGCGTCGCGATAACCCGCACCATCGTGCCGCCGAACTGCGCCGCCCAGGGCATGACCAGCACCAAGCTGCGCTCAGGGGCTGAAGCGGTGCTCGGCGATCTCGGTGAGCGCGTCTACAAGCTGCAGGCGTGGCGGAACACCGTGAACGACTTCGGCAGCGCGTTGGGCGAGTTGCGGCCCGGTCGACGCTTTGGGGCCTCTGTGGGCCGGTTCGACAGCGGTGACTCGCTCTTGGCCAACGCGGCTGAAGCAGTCCGCCAAGGCTCGCGAGAGCTGATTCAGCTCGAGTTGAGCTGCAGCGGCGACGCACCCGACCGGACGGACTACACGCTGCACGCGACGCGCATCGACATCGTGCCGCTCGCAGAAACGTACGACGATGTCGCCGGTCGAGATGTCGATGGTGACGTCTCGCTCATCTCCGACGTCGTGCATGGTCAGGCGGAGCTCGAAGGCCTCCTCGTGCGCGTGCTCGCCCGCCTCCAAGGCAAGCCCTACATCTGGACGCAACCTGACAATCGTCTGCGGCGTCTGCAAGGCGCCACCAACGAGCGCGTCAGTGTCTATGTGCCCTCGGATCACGAAGAGGAAGTGAAGGTCAAAGTCACCCTCGACTCGTATCGCCTGCTGAGCCAGGAGGAGTACGTCTGCCGCAAACCCGACGGCTCACCGGGTCTTTCGACTCAGGCAGTCGCCAAGTCCTTTTGGGGTACGCGCACGCCGGTAAGGGGCCACAAGATCGAGCAACTGCGCGTCTCTCCCGGGACGGAGTCCACCTCAACCATGGACTGGAATCCGTACGGCGGCGGGCTCTATCTGCTGCGCGTGCAGGCGACGTTTGCCGATCGCTCCAGCGTGAACACGACGTTTCGCTGCGTCGAGGTGCAGAATCAAGATGCCTACGTCTGGTTCAACCTCAGCTATCAGCGCGGCTTGGGACCGACGCCCGCTCGGGCCGCGCGCGACGACAGCGTGAGCTACGGACGGCTGCTGCTGGGCATGGCGCGCGCCACCGCGTATGACGGCAGCTTCAACTTTGGCGTCACGGCCGGCTATGGCAACGCCGTTTACTCGCGGTCGACGCCCACGGCGTGGGAGCTGACTCCAGCCACCGGCGGCGTGAGCCCGGTACCGACAGGCCCCGTCGCGCTACCGATCAACTGGACTCGTCAATCATTGTTGTTTGGACCGGCCATCAGCGTGCGCTGGTCGGGACCGCTCTGTCAGCTGTTGTGGGGCTGGACTTGTACACGCCCCTTGCGCAGCATCGACTTGGTCGCGCGCGCGCTGCCGCTTTTGGACATTGGCATCGTCAACACCTCGAGCGTCGATCCGCAACTGCGGCGCATGCTCGACGGTCGGGACGGCCTCGATTTGGACCTGTCGGCTTCCCTAGAAGCCGGCGTGATGGTGCACCTGGGGCCCACGTTGTCTCTCGAGCTCCAAGGCAATGTTGGCGTACTGGGTTGGGACGACTTGGCCATGGGTGGTCGCGACCAAAGCGAAGCGCAAAGCTCGATCACCTACGACGCCCACTTCATCGCAGGCGGATCCATGGGAATGCTATGGGGATTCTAGGACACAACGGCTGGCTCATCCCGCTGGCGCTCATCTGCGCGTCGTGTGATGTGACAGAACAAGCGGGTGAGGACTGCAGGACGCTGTGCGGTCGGCTCGAGGCCTGCCAGCTGCTCCCGTCTGCCCTGGGCATCCGCACGGGAGAGTTTCTCGAGCGAGAAAACTGCGAGCAGCGCTGCGTCCTCACGGACGACGTCGTTCGCTCCGAGGTGGCTTCTTGCGCGACAAATATCCAGATCGATTGGTGTGCCGAGCGGAGATCTTGCCGCTCTTTCGCGGCATGCCTCGAAGATCGCTTCCCAGGCCAGCAGACGACGGGCGCCGCCCGCGTGAGCATCGTCGCCGAAGCACTCAACGAGGCTCCGCGTGACCAATGTGCCGCTACGGCTGGCGCAGGCGGCGCAGGCGGCGCAGGCGGCGCAAGCGACGGCGCAGCATTCGTGGCTGAATCGGCACAAGCCTGGTGTGACAAGATCGGCGCTACACGAGCCCGAACGGTTGTGGTCGACGGTAACTCGACCACGTTCGGCGTCGATGACGACTGCGCGGCACTGCTGACCAGGCCAACGCCGCTGATGGACGTGCGCCCCGGCCTCGTCTCATTTGGCATCGAGGTCCGCGGCATCCTCGACCTCGGTCCATATCGGCGCGCTGCGCGCGAAGTCGTTTCGAACCAGCTGAAAGGCCTCGACATGAACGAGCAAGACCAGCCTTCGTGCCTGTTCATCGATGGCGGACGACGCCTTGTGCCGCCTTCGGTCGCGACACTCACCGTGCCGGTGCCCGATCATCCGATGCCTGCCAGCACCCCCGCCGAGTGCGGCGGCCGCGCGGCCTCGTGCAGCGACGGCGAGGACAACGACGGCGACGGAAAGACCGACTGCGACGATTCCGATTGTGTGTGTGGCAGCGCCCCCATCCCGGATACACAGCCATGATCCAGACACGGCTCCGCAACTCGTGCGTCCCTGCGATCATCGCAATTGGCGTCAATCTCTCGTCCTCGGCGACCGCCATTGCCCAGATGAACCCGGCTTGCGCCAAGGCTGCCCAAAAGCTCGCGACCCGCAAAGGCAACGGCGCCGCCGCTTACTTCGTCGAGCAAGGTGCGTTCGCTGTCGTGACGACGCGCATTGCCGCGCCCAATCCGAGCGACAGCGCGCGGCTGCCCAGCTTCTATTCTTCGAGCCAAGGATTGCTGACCCCGCCCCCGCCGCAAACGACCTATCCCGGAGCGGCGTGGGACGTCCCCATCGCGGTCGCGGTCGACCCGCCGGACGTCTGCAGCCCCCTCTACGTGGCGCATCCGCTGCCCTTCTTCGCGGGCTCTCCGCCCGAAGCCGTGGTGCGCGCCGCTTACGCCGCCTTGCCTGCCAGCCAGCGCCTGCCCTCCAGCCTGCGGGCGCCTGCCAGCGCGCTCCCTCCATCTTCGGAGAACGAGGCGTCTCAGAGCTCGCTGCCTCGCCCTACCGACGGCTGCAACGACCTTGCTCGATACCACCGCTTCGCCGGCTTGCAGGGCACGCTTGCCGACGCAGAAACCGACCGACTGCGCTCCGAGGTGCTCCGCCTCGGTCTCGACGGTAGCCCCCCGGGCGCGCTCGGCTACGATCCGGCCGCGAGCGCGATGTTCGTAGCGCTCATGACCTGTCAGGTCGCCTACGCGCGGGGAGATATCGCCCGACCAGCCGAGTGCCCGTACCAAGATCTGATCGCTACGTACCCAGGCTCAGCGATCGACAAGCGCAACGGCGCCACGGCGCTCGGGGAGCTCTACGCGATGGCGGAAGCCAGCACGCCCCGCAAACGACTTCGCCACGCCGTCCGGGCCCGCATCGCGCTCGAGCCCCGACTCCAAACCTGCCAGGAAGAAGCCGCGCAGCTCGAGAGCGCCATGTTCGTTGACCTGGGTGGCACCCCCGCCAGCAAGACCGCGACGCGCTACGTCTTTGGCCTGTCGGGCGCGGTGGGCTTGCTTTCTGGGGTCCGCTTCGACAGTTCCGACCACCCCTACGCCGGTCCCTGGTTTGCCACCGCCGGGGTATCCGGCCACTACCGCTGGGCGCGAATAAACATCGGAATCCTCAACTTCGGCGAATACCGCACACTCGACAAGGACGGCAACTGGCGCGGCTTTAAACCGTTCGACGCGCTCGCGCCAAGCTTCGGGCTGGCGGTATCCGATGGGCCTCAGTCCTACTTCGAGCTGGGCGGGGTGGTCGGAATGAGCCGCGGCTTTACGTCCGAGCGCACCGGGTACTTTGCCGTGACCGTCGGCGTCAAGCGATTCTGCCACCCGCTCGCCTGGTGAACCCGGCATGGCTCAAGACGCGGAGACTGCCCACGTGGGCAGCCCCATACATTGCTGCCTTCCGCGCGTCCTTATCGAGCCTCACCCCACAGACCACGCCACCACGTCCGCCGCGAGCCGAGCAGGTCCGTGCTCGTCGGCGGCAATCGCGTGTAGCGCGCGCCGCTCTGCCGGCTCGGTTGCAGCACGCGCGCGATCGAGCACGATTTCTGCGGCTGCGGCTTCGCCTATGCAGCCGTCGGACCAGCACTCGTTCACGACCAGCTCCAACGCTCTCGCAGGCTTTCGGTCCTAGATCGCTCGAATCCCCAAGGTGAGCGCTCGCGCCTGTCCCCAGACATCTGTCGGGTTTTCGAGCCTCGCCTTGACGAATAGCACGACCGTTCGTATATATCCGGTCGTGAGCAAAGGTGAGCAGACCCGAGACCGCATCGTTGAGCGAGCCTGGCAGCTGGCGAGCCGCGATGGTTTGTCGGGGCTGAGCATTGGCAAGCTGGCGCTCGAGCTCGGGCTATCGAAGAGCGGGCTGTTTGCGCACTTTGGTTCCAAAGAAGGCTTGGAGCTGGAGGTGCTGAAGGCCGCGGCTGAGCATTTCACCGATACGGTGATGCGACCCGCGTTCGCCGCGCCGCGAGGTTTGGCGCGCCTGCGCCGGCTCTTCAAAGGCTGGCTGGCGTGGACGACGGATCCGGCGCGGCCCGGCGGCTGCGTGCTTTACGCGGCTGGCGTGGAGCTCGACGACGGCGAAGGTCCGCAGCGCGATTTTTTGGTGGGCGCACAGGCCAGCATGGCGGCGGCGGTGGCCAAGTCGGCGCGGCTCACGGTCGAGACCGGTGAGTTCAGGGCCGATCTCGACTGCGAGCAGTTCGCGTTCGAAATGCTCGGCATCGTGATGGTGTACCAGCACGCGCGGCGGCTGCTGCGCGATCCCAAAGCCGACCTGCGGGCGAAGCTCGCCTTCGAGCGGCTCGTTTCGAATAGCGCAGCCACGTAAGGGACCGGGAGGAACTAGATGCCGCGATTTGATCAAGCTCTAAAACGCACGACCGTTCGTTCTTTATTCTCCGGAATCCAAGCGTTTTCCCCGACATTGGCGGCGGAGCTGGCCGCCGTGGCCATGTTCCGCACCACGCGCCGACGCGGAGACGCCTGGGAAGCGGACGTGAGCGCTCGCGGTGAGCGCCTGTGGGTCGAAGGACCAACAGCGCGCATCGCGGTGCGGCGCTGGGGCCAAGGACCGCTCGTGGTGTTGGCTCACGGCTGGAACGGCCGCGCCACTCAGCTCGCAGGCTTCGTCGACCCTCTCGTCGACGCCGGCTACCAAGTCGTCGCGTTCGATGCGCCCGGGCATGGCGACTCGGTGGGCAACACGTCGTCGATGCTCGAGTTCGCTCGGGCTTTCAACGCCGTGGTCGACAGCGTTCGTCCCTTCTTTCAGCCACTCGCCGGCGTCATCGCGCATTCCATGGGCGGCGCCGCGGTCACGCTGGCGCTGAGCCGCGCGTCCGAGGGCACGCAATCCACGGAATCGACCATCGGCGCGCCCCGCTTGGTGTTCATTGCGCCGCCCATCGACGTGCGCGACTTCGTCATCACCGTCTCTTCCGAGCTAGGACTTTCGGAATCCACCCGGCACGCGCTGGAGCGCGTCGTCGAAAAGCGCGTGGGCGAGCGCATCGACGATTTGCACGCCGTGCCGCTGGCCCGAAACATGACCGCGCCGCTGCTCGTCATTCACGACGAGCAAGATCGCGCAGTGCCCGTCGAATGCGGCGCGAGCTTGGCCGAGGCCTGGCCCGGCGCCAAGATCACGCGCACCCGCGGCCTCGGCCACAATCGTATTCTCCGGGACCCGCAGGCGATTGCTCGCGCGGTCGCGTTCGTGCGCGGGAGGACCGGGGCATTGGCGGCCGGGTGAGGGGCTTGCCGGGGCGAGCTCCGGCACCCTTGCCAACGCTGCAAACCCGAACGACCATTGGGGTCGATGAGGGTCGGTGGTTGGGCGCGCAAGCACCGCTGGCGGCTTGGGACAGCGGGAGTGCTGCTCGGCGTGCTCGTGGCCTTTTGGGTGCTGCTCGGGGCCCCCTGCCCGCGCGGGTGGCCGTCGAGCATCGACGAGGTGAGGATGCGCTTTGCGCCGTACCCGCGACTTTGGATCAATTCGGGCTATGGAAACTGCGGCTTCAACCATTTAATCGACGCGGATGGGCGCGGTTGGCACGAGTCTGGATGCGAAGCACGCAGCTCGGGTTGGCGTCGAGGTGAAGGTATGGACTCTGCGCGCCTCGAGAGATTCCAACGAGCCCTGGCGGAGTTTTCGAAAATGCCCGACGTGGGACCAGGCGAACAGCACTGCAAATCCGTCAAATACCAGGGAGCGCTGCGCATCTCGCTGCAGCTCGACGAGCGTCGCGCGAGAGCTTGGTGGATGTGCGCTGACCCCGCCGAGCGGCCACCCGAGCTCGAGCGTTTGTGGCAGTCGATTTACGGCTCGGGTTCCGGATCATGACTTTGCCTCGGCGTTCGCTGCTTGCTCCAGACCTCGGTGTCCGTTTACTCGTGGGGCTCCCGCTTGCGCTGGCGACTTCCGGCTGCGCCCTCGGACTGCGTGGAGGCCCAGAGCTTCGCGCGCAAGCGGGTGGTGCTGCGATGGAAGGCCGCGGCACGCTCAGCATCGGCGTTCCGGGCGTCGACGACGGCAAGGTCACCTACTTGGGGGTTCCACTCAGCGTGAGCGGCGGAGCCAACGTGTCGACGGGCGAGAGTGTCGGGACGTTCGAGTGGGGCCTGGAGCTCGGGCACCTCGGACAAAAGTACGGCTTTCGCGGCAGCTTGCGGCGTGGCTCGCACCTCGGCGAAGCGGGCGGTCACTACGTGGTTCTGCGCGGCGGGCCCACGTTGATGCTGAAGCCGCTCACGGATGGCGAATCGCGAGCTGGGGTCACGTCGTCGCTCACGCTGGAGGCGATGACCGGGTTAGCTACCGAGGGTGACATGGACCCACTGGTCGGCGCTTGCCTCTCCATCGACTTCGACGCCGCGCTCAGCGGGAACATCAACATCCCGAGCGGCCGCCCTTTCCGCTGTGACGACGGCAGCAACTGGCGAGCCCGTGCGCACTTGGGGCGGCGTCGTAGCCCTTCGCTGGGGCGCGCGCTAGCGGCCCAAGAACGCGAGCGGATTGGCATGTCGTACCTGGAAGACGGCTTGGACGAGCATGCCTCGGTGCCGGCCTTCGAACGGCTAGCGCAAGAGCTCAGTGCGCACGGTGCTCCGCAGTTTCTCGTGACGCGCGCGCTTTCCGCAGCCACCGAAGAGGTCCGCCACGCGCACACCTGCTTTGCGCTTGCCGAAGGCTATCTGGGCCGGCAAGTGACGGTCGGCGACTTTCCAACTCTCCACGGCGTGCGTCCGCGAGATTTGGCGCAGGTAGCCGCTGAATGCCTGGTCGACGGCTGCCTCGGCGAAGCCACCGCCGCTGAAGTGGTGCTCGCCCGAGCCCGCACCGCAACGGAGCCGACCGAGCGCGGCGCCCTCCGCCGCATCGCAGCCGACGAGCACGGCCACGCCCAACTCGCCGCCGACATCGTTGCTTGGTCTATGCGCTGACCGAGCTCGCCTCCAAGCCCACAAAAGCAAAGAGCCGAGAACCTTGCGATTCTCGGCTTCTTTCTCAGCGGGGCGGACGGGACTCGAACCCGCGGCCTCCGGCGTGACAGGCCGGCGCTAATACCAACTCACGCCCGCCGAAGCTCACTGCCAGAAGCAGTAGCCCCGGACGCCATTGCTGAAGTTGCGGCAAGTGTAGGTTGGCGGGCAGTAGTTCTCCAGAGCGCAGCTGCGAAAGCAGGTGCCGTCTCCGGAGGCGACGCGGCCGAGGGTCCTGCAACTCCCGCAGTACGACGTGCCGTCGGAGCAGCCGCACCATTTGCTTTGCGCGTTGCAGGAGGTGCCGTCGGCGGCTACGCAGATTTTTGCATCCGGCGCTTGCGGGAGAGCTGAGCACGTGCCGGAAAAGCAACCGGAAGCGTCGCTACAGGGTTGGCCGACGGTTTGCCCGTGAAAACAGCCCGCTCCGACGCACTCGAAGCGCGGCTCGTTGCGAAGAGCAGGTGCAAAGTCCACCGGGTAGCCCGCGCAAGTCTGAAACGCAGCGTAGCAATCGGCCCCCGTGCAAGCCGCGAGCTCCACGAAGCAGGCGAAGCAGGCGCTGGTGAGGCCTTGTGGCATGGCGCACGCGGTGAAGCACTCTGCTGTGTCGAGACTGCTCTTGCATTGCGTTTTGCAGGCGGCCAGCGCCTGATGAAGGTTCATTTCCGGGCGCACCAACACGCTAAAATCTTGCGGAGTATCGCACGCTCCCAACGGCGCCTCTCCCAGCAGTACGATGGGCGGAAGCTGCAGCTCGGGCCCCGCAATGACGTCCACGGGACTTTCCACGGCGACTGGCGTGCTTTGCCCGTTCCCCAAAGTCCCGCCGTCACCACTGCCCCAGCAGCTAATTTTTCCGGACGTTCGCAGCACGCAACCAAAGCCACTTCCGAGCCCTACCTGGGCTGCGTCGGCCACGTCGGTCGGGCCATTTCCCTGGCAGACGAGCTTGCCCGTGCCGTTGAGCACGCAGCTGGTGCCGCTCGTTCCAACAGCTAATCCTGTCGCGCTGCTGTTGCCGGCGATCAGCAAGCCGGCAGTGGCGGGCTTGGCGCTGCAGTAGAGCTCCCCGGCGCTCTTGTAACAGAGTGAACCGTCAGCGTTCGTGAGCGCTAGGTCGACATCGTTGGCGATGAACGTCGCGTTGCATCGCAGAGCGCCCGCGGTTAGGCGAGCGCAATTTGCTTCGTGCCAGGAGGCAACGGCACCGTGAACGGGAACGCCGATCCCGAGCCCCAGCAGATTGCGTTCGCACCCATGAGCGCACAAACCGCGCCCGCGCCGCTCGCGAGCCGAGTGGCACCGGCGACGCCCGGCACCGCGACTGGCAGCGTCGCGTTGACGACGTCGGGCGTGCCCAACACACCGCTCGTGTTCTTGCCCCAGCAGAACACGCGACCACTGTCTGCCAATACGCAGGCGTGCTCATTCCCAACACTCAGCTGCACCGGCTTCTCACAACCGTTCGCGGGCGCTTGCAGCGTCAACGGACACGCCGCGCTCAATCCCTCGTCGATCTGCCCATCGCAGTTGTCGTCCGCGCCATTGAGAGCCTCTGGCGCGCCAGGAAACTGATCCGGATCGCCATCGTTGCAGTCGCGCTTGGCGGGGTCGTACGAGGCAAGCGCGCAGAACCCATCGTCGTCGGCATCGAGGAGGCAGACCGGCTCTTCGACGCTCGTGGACCCCGCGCTCGCCGGGGACGTGGCGCGAGGCTTCGCGGGATCCTTCGAACAGCCCGCTACCAAGGTGAGACACACGGCGACCGCGCCCCAACAAACCCCTGTCTTCATGCCTTCAAGAATCTCCGGAAAAGTGGAGTGTTGGCTACCGGGGCCCAGCCATTCCGTCAAGGAAAGGCCCCCAAAACCACCCCCAAACGATTTTCCTGGCGGGTCTTTCGGGCCGCCCGCAACTTGAAGCCTAGTGTCCCCTGCCCCGCGCCCCGTTTCGCCCTTGCCCACCTCCGGGGTGGCTCGGTTTCCGGTGGATCGGGCGGGCGACGCACAGCTGGTGGCCGCGGCGGCCAAGGGCGATCGCTCGGCGATGGCCGAGGTTTGGGACCGGCACGCTGACTTCGTGCGTGGGGTCCTGCACGGCGCGCTGGGCCGTGACAACGCGATTGAGGACCTGACGCAGGAGGTGTTTTTGGCCTTCGTGCGCGGCGCGGCAACCGTCGCCGACGGGGCCAAGCTCCGCGGCTTTTTGGCGGGCGTGGCGGTGCGGCTGGTCGCCATGGAGATTCGGCGGCGCAAGGTGCGTCGCTGGCTGGTGCTCTCGCCCACCGGCGAGCTGCCGGAGCGCGGCGCGGGTCCGCACGACAGCGAAGGCCGCGCGGTGCTGGCGGCGCTCGAGCGCGTGCTGTCGGGGATGAATCAGCGGCGGCGCATGTGCTTCGTGCTGCGCCACGTGCAAGACATGGAGATGCTGGAGGTGGCGGCGGCGCTCGACATTTCCGAGTCGACGCTGCGGCGCGAGCTCGCTCGCGCGAGGGAACAAATGCTTCGCGCGACCGCGCGTGAGCCGGCGCTCGCCCAGTATTTGGCGAGCCGAGGAGGCATGCATGACTGAAACGAATCCGAACGACGCGCTAGAGCGTCTGGCGGAGCTTTCGCGGCGCGCGGCCTTGCAGGCCTCGACCCAGATCGAGCGCGAGCTGTCGCGGCAGCGCTTTCTGGCTCGAATTGACGGAGCTGTGGAGGTTTCGCGGCCTCGGGCTCGCCTGTTGCGCTGGGGCGTGCCGGCGGCCGCGGCGCTGTGCCTTGCCGCGGCCTTGCTGCTGTTCTGGCGCGCGCCGGCGTTGACGTTCCAGGTGCAGGGAGCCGAGCTGAGCGGCAAGTACGTGAGCGCGCCGCCAGAGCGTCCGGCCGAGCTACGCTTCTCCGACGAATCGACGTTGGTCGCCACCGCTGGCACGCGCCTGCGCGTCGAAGACACGAGTCCGCTCGGGGCGCGCGTCTTGCTCGAGCGCGGCAGCACGAGCGTCAAAGTCGCGCACAAGACCTCGACAGCGTGGACGTTCGCGGCCGGCCCTTTCGAGGTGCACGTTACCGGCACGCGCTTCGATTTGGCTTGGGATCCAGCCCGAGAAACCTGCGATTTGATGCTGCACGAAGGCTCGGTCGAGGTGCGCGGCCCGACGGGTTCGGGGCCGGTGGTGGTGCGCGGCGGGCAGCGCTTTCGCGGTGACGCGCAGCGGCGCACCATGCAAGTGCTCGAGCTGGAAGCAAACGCGGTGCTGCCGCCCACCACCTCCGCCAAGCCGGACAACTCCGCTGCGCCCGCGACTCCGGCGGTCGTGGCCGAGCAGACGGGGCCAACTCCCGCCGTAACGGCGTCGGGCAAAGGTGCGCGCCCCGAAGCGAAGACGCCTTCGTGGTCGGAGCGCATCGCGCTGGGCAATTTCAACGAGATCGTGAGTGAGGCCGAGGCGCGCGGCGTCCCGGCTTGCCTCAGCGGCTGCTCCGCGACGGACCTGCGAGCGCTCGCGGACGCTGCTCGCTACACCGGCAACAGCGCCCTCGCCCAACGCTCGCTGACGTCGCTGCGTCAGCGCTTTCCGGGCGCTCAGGGCACCGAGGCGGCGTTCTTGCTCGGCCGGCTCGAAGAGCAACGCGGGGCGATGCCGACGGCCCTGACTTGGTACGACAGCTACCTGCGCGAGGCGCCTTCGGGCTCGTTTGCCGCCGAAGCGCTGGCCGGCAAGCTGCGCGCCGTAAAGGCCACCCAGGGCAAAAAGGCCACCGAACCGCTGGCGCGCGAGTATTTGCGGCGCTTTCCGAAAGGCGTGCACGTGCGCACCGCGCGTGAGATCTTGGGCGAGTAGTCTCCGCCCTTCACATGCAGCGCGCCTTCACCGCACTGTTGTTCGCCCTCTTCTGCCTGGCGGTGGGGCCGCGCGTGGCCTGGGCGCAGCGAGTGCTCTTGGTGCGTCCACCGGCCTCCGACACGGCCATGTCGGAAGCGTTCAATCGGCTGCGGGCCGAGCTGCAGCTGCAAGACTTCGAAGTCGAAGTGCTCGAGGTCGACGAGCGCAAGTTGTCGCCGGACGAGCTGGAGAGCGCGGCCCAGCAAGCCGACGCCTTTGCCGGCATCACCCTGAACCGCATCGGTAGCAGCGCCACCGCGGACGTCAGCATCGCCGATCGCGTGACCGGAAAAATCACCGTGCGGCGTCTGGCCATCAGCGCCGGCAAGGATTCGCCGGGGATTCTAGCGGTGCGGGCCGTCGATTTACTGCGCGCGAGCTTGCGCGAGCTGCCGGTCGACGAGCGCCCGCCGCCCGACGTCATCGGTGTCGGCAGCAAGCCTGCGCCCGAAGCCGTCCGCGCGTTCACGCAGGCCGAGCCGGCGCGCTTTCAGGTCAGCGCGGCTGCTGTCACGCTCGGCTCGCTGCGCGAAGTCTCGAACGGCTACGGAGCGAGCGTTGGCTTCTGGTACCGCCCGACCGAGCGCCTCCAGCTCGGCTTTCTGGTCGTGGGCCCGCTCGTAGGTGCTCGCTACCGTTCGCCGAATGGTGACGCCGTGGTGCGGCAGGAGCTGGGGCAACTGCGCGCTGGCTTCAACTTGCTCGGCCCCGGAGTCTTGGAGCTAGGTCCGGTCTTGGGTGCGGGCGTGTATCACCTGCTGGCTCAGGGCGACGTGCGGGCGCCGTTCACCGGGCAAAGCGCGGCCGTGTGGAGCTTTGCTGCGAGCGGCGGGCTCGAAGCGCGGCTCCGGCTGACCGAAACGCTGTCGCTGGGCGCTTCGCTGCAGGGGCTCTTGCTCACGCCGCGACCCGTCGTAGCCGTCGATTCGGCGTCGGAGGAGCTGGGGCAGCCGCTGCTGCTCGCTACATTGGGTTTGGGGGTGGCGTTTTGAGCGGCGTTGGCCGCCACCGCTTCGGCGTCGGCGCGCTCGGCGCGCTCGGCGCGCTCGGCCTCCTCGGCTGCGGTCGCGACGTGGCGCAAACGGCGTTCCGTGAGCCCACGGCAGCCGATGAGTTCAGCTGCGAAGTGCCCGTCACCACCACCCCGGCTGCCCCCAGCTGGCTGACGGGCGAGGTCGAAGCATCGCCGCTCGTCGGCCTGTATGGCGCTGGAGAAGGTCCAGGCCTCTGGATTGCCGCGCGCGACGCTTACCGCGTGTACCTGAACGGCGTGGCGGTGCACCAAAGCGCGCGCCCGCGCAGCGCCGCCTTCGTGCCGCTCAGCCTGCTCCCCGGTGACAACCAGCTGGTCGTCGCCGTGTGGGCCGCTTCTGGCACCCCAGCGGCGATCTTGCAGCTCGACGAGCTGAGCCAGAGCTACGTGAGCGGCGCGGACTGGCGCGTCGAAACCAGCCCCGAATCCCGCTTTGCAGCGCTCGACTACGACGCGGGCGGAGCCGTCAACGCTAGCGCGCTCGGGCGGCTCGGCGCATTGCCCGGCTGCGACCCAACCTCGGAATTTCCGCTGGATTCGCTGGCGGGCTGGATTGGTCCGCTCCCAGGCAGCGGCAAGAGCGCGGTGCTGAGGCAGACCATCCGCATCGCGCCGATTGGGTTCGGGCAGGCCGCAACCGGCGGCGGCAACGCGCCTCCGGTCGTGGTCGAGACTTGGGAAGAGCTCGAAGCGCTAGCGACGGATCCCGAAACCGACGCGACCATCTTGCTGCGCGAAGGCGTGCACGATTTTCGGCGCAAGGGCGATGAGCTCAACCAGCGCGCAGTGTGCCCCAGCACCTGCAGCGACGACCCGAACAAGATGCTCTACACGGTGCTCACCAGCACCGAGACCTGCCCGGTGGCCCAAGTCATGAAGCCGCTCGAAGAGCGGCGCCTGAAGCTAGCCTCGAACAAAACCATCGTCGGCCTGGGGCGCGGCGCGCAAATTCGCGGCGTTTCCTTCAACTTGGGGGCGATTCAGAACGTCGTGATGCGCAACCTGGCCATCTTCGACGTGAACCGCGGCTTGGTCGAGGCCGGTGACGCGCTAGGGCTGGAAGGCTCCAGCGACGTGTGGCTCGACCACCTGACCACCAAGTGGATCAGCGACGGGCTCACCGACATCAGCCCCGGCACCCAAAACGTGACGTTGTCTTGGATGCACTACGACGGCTTGATGGACGAAGCCTGTCGCGGCCGCCACACGCACGCATCAACCATCACCGACGCCAGCGTCACGCTGCACCACAGCTTCTTCGATCACACCGACTCCCACGCGCCGCTCGTCACCGACACCGAGGCGCGGGTGCACATCTTCAACGGCTTGGTGCAAGACGACGCGGGCTACGGCGTCGCAGCCTCGTGCGGCGCGCACGTGCTGCTCGAAGGGACGACCTTTCGCGCAGTCATGACGCCCACGTCGCGCCGCGACTGCGACGACGCGCCGCCTTTTGGCCTCATTTCTACGCCCCGGGGCTCGAACCTGGCCAACCTGTACTTCGACTCGGGCAAGCACAGCGGCGACGGCACCGAGCCGCACGACGATGTCTTCGAGCCGACCTACGACTACCAAGCCGAGCCCACCGCAGAGGCTTGGCCCCGCGTGCAGCAGCGCGCCGGCGCTGGCGGTCCCTGGAAGCAGCAGCTCAGCCTCGACGAGTAGACTCAATCTTTCGGGCCAACGCCCGCTTCGAGCGCGGCGCGCAGCGTGGACGTCGCGTCGAGCTTGAACTGGTAGGGCGGCGTGAAGCCCGAGCCGCTGGCGGCCTTGTTGCCGGTGCTGTTCGTAAAGTCGTTACCCTCTTGCTTCATGTTGCCGTTGGCGGTGACCTGTAGCGGTGAGTTGACGCCCGCGTACACGTTGTTTTGCACCAGCAGCTTGGCGTCTTGGCCCGCGTTGGTGCAGTAGCTGTTGCCCGCGGCCGTGTAGAGGTTGTTGAAGACGTGAATTTGCCCGCGGCGCGTGCGCGGCATGCGCTGGTCGACGTTCTGCGCCCACCAGCAGTGGTGGTAGGTCACGTTCAGGTGACCCACGTCCAGCGGCTCCGTGTCGCTCGAGCCGATCAGGTTCGAAAAGCGGTGACCGCTGGCGCCCGCGTCTGGATCGCTCCGCTTGGTGGAGTAGCTGAATTTCGTCCAAGAAACCGTGACGAAGTCCGAGCCCTGCGTGATGTCCAGGTTGCCGTCGGAGCCGTCGGAGATGTCCAGGTGGTCGATCCAGACGTTGTGCGCGCCGCTGCCGAGCGTCATGGCGTCTGCGCCGCCGCTGCAGTCTTGCGGGCTGTCGGAGCAGTTGTTGCCCACCAGCTTCAGGTTGCGAATGATGACGTTGCTCGACCCCGAGATGCCAATATGACCCTTGATCTGCGCGCCGCAGATGCCGACCAGGCTCTTGTTCGAGCCCACGGCAAAGCTGCCGGTCACGTTACCCTTGAGGTAGATGACCTTCGCGTCGTTGCCCTTGAGCTGCGTCGTGAGGTCAGCGGCAGTCGTGACGACGAGCGGTTTTTGTGAGCCGCCGCCGGTGGTTCCACCGTTCTGCGCGGCCCAGCCGACCAGCGGGCTCGGGTCGGGCGGCGTGTTGCAGTCGTTGTCGTTCGGCGCGCCCGCGCTGCCGCTTCCGGCGCTGCCGCCTGCCGAGGTGCCGGCCGTCGCGCTGCCGCCCGCCGAGGTACCGGCAGAGGAGCTACCAGCAGCTCCGCCGGCGCTGCTCCCAGCGCTGCCACCCGTGGCGCTACCGGCCGTCGAGCTGCCGCCGTTGGCCGTGCCGGCGGTCGTTGCGGCGCCGCCCAAGGCCGGTGTCCCACCCGCGCCTACCGAGCCGCCAGCGCTGGCACCGCCCTGCACCGCCGTGCTGCCCGCCACGTTGGCCGAGCCTGCCGCGCCGGGCCCGGCTCCGCTCACGTTGCCCGGCTCATCACCGGTACCGCCGCCTTCCGAGCCGCACGCCAGCGCGACTCCGAAACAGACACACAAGGCCAAGGCACCGCGAACAGTCGGGTCGTGGATCACTCCTGCCAGTTGCGGAACCAGTCCCGCACCCGTCATCTTTCGCTGGCTTCCAGCGCACCAATCGCGGTGGAACCCAGGAAAATTCCGCCGGGCGTGCTTACTTGAGCGTTACGACCTGCGTCCCCCAGTAGCCGCTCGCCAAGAGCACCGTGTCGTCTTGCCGCGCCAGCGATGAGGTCCACCAGCCGCGGGTGCGCACGAACTGCTCGAAGGCAGGAGCCTTTCCTGGAGCGAGCTTGAAGATATCGACGCCTTGCCCGCTCCAACCCGATGTGACGAACGCCCGGTCGCCTTCCACGGCCAAGAGCCAACCCCAGCCCTTGGCTTGCTCCGTGGACCGCACCGCGGGGGCTTTGGGATCGCTCAGGTCAATCTGGTACAGCCGGACCTCGGAGCGGCCGCTGCTCTCCCAATCCTGAGCGCTGAGGTACGCCGTGCTGCCGCTCACGAAGACGTTGCCGGTGTAGCCGGGAATTTCCACGTGACCTTGCAGGTAAGCGAGGTCCCCCGAAAGCTTCAACACCGCCAGCTCGTTGGTCGTGCGCTGGCCGTCCCAGCGGTAGTTCATGGTGTAGATCAGGCTCGGATCGTCCTCGGAGCCGCCGACCAAAAAGCCTGGCACGTTGATCTTGCGGGCCACACGCGGCTTCGACGTGTCGCTCAAGTCGATTTGATCGATGTAGTAGCGCACGACGCCCGGTGACCAGACGCCCGTGACCGAGTCGTAGCTCGAATCGACGTGCCACTCGTAGTGCGAGGCGTACAGCGTGTTACCGATTGCGCGCAAGTTGCCCCACCAGCCGTCTTTCTCGCGCGTCACGACCGTAGAGGCCACCGATAGCGCGTCAGGCTTGGAAGCGTCGACCACGAACAACGACTGCCGCGCGTCCACGTAAGCGCCGTTGGTGTCGTAGATCGGCTGCCAGCGTCGGAACACCAGCTTGTTGCCGTCAACTTGAACCACGTCGGAGCCGTAGTACCAGTCGTACATGCCGCAGCCGCCCCAGCCCCAACCCCAGTTGTAGTAGTAGTTGGTGCCCTGCTCCGGCAGCGCGATCTTACCGCGCAGCTTGGCGCCGCCGTTCGACGTATCGACGACCTGCACCTCGTTCGTCCAGGTGTAGCACTGGTAGCCGGGCGCGTCCGGGTCCTCCGGCACGTATTGGCCGGGTTGCGGCGGCGGGCAGTCGACTTGTTTGCGCACGCTGCTCACGACGTAGCTCATCTCGCCGTCGTGAAACACGGACGGGCTGATGCCGTTGATGGGCAAGCTGGCGAGCGTAGCGTCCGTGACGTTCTCTTCGGCCTGAGCCAGCGGCAAGACGCGCAGCTCTGAATGGTCGGCGTCGTTCTGCCAAAAATCACTGGAGAGCTCGACGAGCTTGTCGCCGGCGATCGGCTTGGCGTTCACGACGTTGCGCGCCAGCGTGAGCTCGGTCACCACCGTCGGGTTTTCGTGATCCGTGTAGTCGACGACCGTGAGCGCCAGGTTGCTCAGTGAAACCAGCCGATTCTTCACGAAAATGCCGCGTTCTACCCAGCCGCTGGTCTTGGCCGTGCCGGACGCAGCGATGCTCTCGGGCGTGAACTCGATCAGCTGCAGGCCGTTGTTGTAGCTGTACCCGGAGTAGTCCCAGCCGCTGAACGGCAGCACCACCAGACCTTCGGCGTCGTTCTTGGTAAAGGCTTTGAACGTGCCCGCAGCCGGCGTCCAAGCCCAGCCTTTGCCAAACTCCGCGCTGCCGAGCGACCTCGGCTTGGTCGGGTCGGTCATGTCGAAGTAGGCGAGCGCGATGGGGCTCGCCGAATAGCTGGCGCAATCGTAGTGATTGCCCAGCGCGAACAGGCGATCGCCATTTGGAATCATCAGCGAAATTTGGCCCTCGATGGTGGCGGCGCCGAGCCTCCGCGGGTTCGCGCCGTCGGACAGGTCGTACACCTCGAGCGGCGTCTGCACCGAGCCGGTGGCGGTAACGCCGATGGACGAGCAGCCCCAGTTCGTCGGCGAAAGGTACAGGCGCGTGCCGTCGAAACGCGCCGTCGCTTCCCAGCCGGGCATACTCGTCTGCAGGTGCCCAGTCAGCGTCGGCGCGTCGGGATCGGTAAAGTCGGCGATCGAGATGTCGATGCCATTGTTGTTGTTGATGCCGTTGTAGTCGTAGCTCCGGCCAACGACGTGCGCGGTCTTGCCGTCCGCAAAATCGAGGTTCCAGCGCCCCCCGTCGGCGCCCCAGCTCTGAACCGAGCCGGGCACCACCACGGTGCCGCGCTCCACGATGCTGCCGCCCGGATCACTGATGTCGAGGTAACGCAGCTGCGTCGTGCCGGTCGACGGGGCGTAGCCGTTCTGGTCGGCGGCCTGGAGCACGTCGGACGCCAGCAAGATCGAGTCAGGCGTGACGTTGAACACGCCGCCGTAGCCGGGCACGTCGTAAGCGTCGATGGTCGTAACGTCTCCGCCGGCAAAGTTCACGCTGGTCACGCTGACCTGCGCGGTGGTCGGGCCGCCCGAGACGGCAACGGCGTTGCCGTAGCCCTCGTACCAGCCGTAATCCCACGGATATTTCTCGGTCACCGCGTACAGCACGTCGCCCACGACGCGCGTGTCGCGCACCCAGCCGCCCAGCTGCGCTTCGCCCGTGATCTTCATGTTGGCGGGATCGCGCGCGTCGATGCCGCGGACGATCGAGCCGTGAAACGGCGTGCCGTCGTCCATGGCGCCGAACCAATCGGCGACCACGACGCTGGCGATGCCTTCGCGCACCACCATCTGCACGGGCGACCCGTAGATCGGCGAACGCCCGAGGAGCTTCGGATGGTCGACATCCGTCACGTCGAACACCATCAGGCCGCGGTACTGGTTCAGGTAGTAGAGGCGGTCGCCGTCGAGCCGGTACAGGTCCGTCTCTTCCACCTTGCGCTCGGTCTTGGTGCCACCAGCTGGAGGCGCGCCGCTGCTGCTACCCCCCGTGGCGGCGCCATTGCCATCAGACGCCGCGAGGCCGCCGGGTCCACGCTGCTGCGAACCGTTGGGCGGCGCCGAGCTGAACTCGCTCTGCCCCTCCACCAACCGGGGGGTCTTGCCGCTGTCGGCCTGGTCGTTGCTGCAGCCGGCGAAAGCCGAGCCGAGCGCCACCACGAGGGCGAGCGCGCTGTAAGAACGACCGGGGGCGAAGGCGTAGGTCATGCGAATCTCCTCGCACCCCTCCTGCACCGAGCGTGCCAAGTTGGCACGCCCCGTATCAGGCGTATTCCACAGTAACTACCAGTGCTTACGCGATGGCCGCCAGTCCCAGACTGTGCCAATGGCACAGTCTCGACCGCGCCCAGCGACCGCTACGCCCGACTAGTACGCCTTGGCGAAGATCACGCGCTGGCGGCTCGGCTCACCCGTGAAGATGCAAGTGCCCGGCTCCGCGTCGAGCTCGTGCGGAATGCAGCGCACGGTGACCTTGAGATCGTTCTTCAGCTTCTCTTCCACTTCACGCGAGCCGTTGAAGTGCGCCAGCGCAAAGCCGCCGTGGATCTCGGGCTTGTTCGGGTTCTTGGGCGTGAAGAACGCGTAGAACTCCTTCTCGGAGTCGATCTTCACGGTGTGCTGGTCACGCAGCGCCAGGGCCTTCTTGTACAGGTTGTCCTGAATCTCTTGCAGGAGCCCGGGCAGGCTCGCCGGCACGTCGGCGGCGTTGGGGAACGTCTTCTCCTTCGGGCCCTGATCGCGCCGGTACACGGCCACGGTGCCCTTTTCGAGATCGCGCGGGCCAATCTCGATGCGCACCGGCGCGCCCTTCTTGATCCACTCCCAGCTCTTGGCGCCGCCAGCCAGATCGCGCTCGTCGACCTCGACCTCGATACCGACGCGATTGTAGGTTTGGTCGCGGATCTTTTCAGCCAGCTCGCGGGCACCTTTCAACACGGCGTCGCGCACCTCGGGCTTGGGAATGATGGGCAAGATCACGACCTGCGTCGGCGCGACGCGCGGCGGGACGATCATGCCGTCGTCGTCGGCGTGCACCATGATCAGCATGCCGATCAGGCGCGTGCTCACGCCCCAGCTGGAGGTCCAAGCCAGCTCTTCTTTGTTGTCGCGCGACAGGAACTTGATGCCGCTGCTCTTGGCGAAGTTTTGGCCCAAAAAGTGCGACGTTCCGGCCTGCAGGGCCTTCCTGTCCTGCATCATGGCTTCGATGCACAGCGTCTGCACGGCGCCGGGGAAGCGCTCGCCTTCGGTCTTTTCGCCCATGAAGACCGGCACAGCCAAGAAGTCGCGGGCGAACTCGGCGTAGACCTTGAGCATCTTCTCGGTCTCGGCCCGCGCCTCGGCCTCGGTCTCGTGCGCGGTGTGGCCTTCCTGCCAGAGAAACTCAGCCGTGCGCAAAAACAGCCGCGTGCGCATTTCCCAACGCACCACGTTGCACCACTGGTTGATAAGAATCGGCAGGTCTCGGTACGACTTCACCCACTTGGCGAACGACGCGCCAATGATCGTCTCCGACGTCGGGCGCACCACGAGCGGCTCCGTGAGCTGAGCGCTCGGAGCGGGGCGCAAGCCACCGTCCGGCGAAGCCTCGAGCCGGTGGTGCGTGACGACCGCGCATTCTTTGGCGAAGCCTTCGACGTGCTCGGCTTCTTTGGCCAGGTACGACAGCGGGATGAACAGCGGAAAGTAGGCGTTCTTGTGGCCGGTCGCCTTGAACATGCGATCGAGCACGCGCTGGATGTTCTCCCAGATGCCGTAGCCCCACGGCTTGATCACCATGCAGCCGCGCACGTCCGAGTTCTCGGCCAGGTCCGCCTCGCGAACCACCTCTTGGTACCAAACCGGGTAGTCCTGCTCGCGCTTCGGCGAAATCGCCGTCTTTACATCGCTCATCGGCCGCCAAATCACCGAAAACAGGTCCCGCCGTCAATCTGTAAAGGACCAAGCCGCAGGAAGGCGGGAAGGCGGGAAGATTTGGGGGGGTGGCAAGTGTGGCTGACCGGGCCTCTCGCTTTGCTCCCGCCGCGGATGGCCTAAACACGGATCGTTTTCGGGGCTTGCCCCGAAAACTGGAACGCCCTCGCAGGACCTTGGCACCAGCAGATCACGATCACCGCTAGTAGGAACGCTTGGGACCAACCGGCGAGACCGGCGCCCGCTGTTCAGCCGGTTGCGCAGGGCGACATGCCGTGAGCACTCGTCGGCGGAGCGAGAACAAGAGCCAGGATCAACCTCGCGTGAAGCATGACGCCCCGCCAGACCAAACCTTCAGACGAGCCCAGGCAAGGCACCAGTCACGTAGCGGGAGTCGCCGAACGTCGTGTCCGGGACGTCCATGGCGTTCAGCAATGAGACGAGCAGGTCGGCGTGGGAGTTGCCGCTGTACTTGACGAAGCGGCCGGTGCGGAAGTGCCAGCCGCCGCCAGCGACCAAGAACGGCATGTTGTCGTGGGTATGGGTGGTGCCCATCGACACCTCGTTACCCCAGAATAAAAGCGTGTTGTCGAGCACGCTGCCCTCGCCTTCGGCGACCGAGCTCAGCCGATCGAACAGCCGCGCGATCAAGCTCGAGTGCCAGTTCTGGCGCTTCAGCAGCTGCTCCTTGGAGCTGGCGTCGCTGGCGCCAGCGTGAGACAGCGTGTGCCCCTCGCCCAAGCTGTCGACCCACGGGTAGCGAATGCGGTTCAGCGCCGTGGAGATCTCGAAGCTGGCGACGCGGGTCAGGTCGCAAGCAAAGGCCAGCGACAGCAGATCCAGCGTGAGCTCGGCGATCTTGGGCATGTCAGTCTCGCTGACGGGGTCGAGCGTCGGCGGCTTGTCGGGCTTGGCGCACTCGCCAATGCCCAGCGACAAACGCCTTTCGACGTCACGCACCAGCGTGAGGTGCTGATCCAACGTGGAGCGATCTTGCGCGCTGAGCCGCGGGTTGAGCGCCGCAAACTCACCCGCCACCGCGTCCAAGACGCTGCGGCGCTGGGCAATCAAGACCTTGGCCGCGTCTTCGTCGGGCGTCGTGGCGGGCGGCAGGAAATTCTCGAACACGCGCTTGTAGACGTCGAGCGGCGTCGCCAAGGGCGGCAGCGGCATGCCGGGCGCCGAGTACGAGATACGGCCCTGCACGTCGTTCTCGGTGGCGCGCACACCGAGCTGCAGGCTGGCGACGGGGCTACCAACGCCGATCGCCGCGGCGATCTTCTGGTCGACGCTGATACCGTTGGCCCAACCCGCGGTGCGACCGCAGCCGTCGACGAACACGCCTTCGCCGAGCTGCATGTTGGTGAACAAGCCGCCAATACCGCGCTGGTGAGGACCACCCGGCCCTTCCGCTGCGACCTTCATCTCCAGGCCGCCCAAGAGCAGCAGGCGATCCTTGTAGGCAGCGAGCGGCTCGTGGCTGTACGCGAGCTTGAAGTCCGTCTCGCTCACGACGTCGGTCGGCCACCAGCCGTCGTGGATCACGCCGTTCGGCGTGTACATGGTGACGAAGCGCTTGGGCGGCGTGGCCGCCTGCGCGCCCGCGCGCGACGTCAGAGACGGCAAGAGCGGCAGCGCCACGGCGGCGCCCGAGGCCGCGCGCAGCAGGTTACGTCGAGAAATCCGCGTGCTCACCGCGCCTCCGTCATGGCTGGGCGATACAGGAACGAGTCGGTTTGAGTCAGCCCGACCAGCAGCTCTTTCAAGTCTCCACCGGAGTCCGCGAAGCGCTGCTTCAGCTGCGTCAGGCTGCACGAGTCTTCTGGCTGCTCTTGGCGGCCGAACGTGTACGTGTACCAGTTGGCGGCCAAGCAATCGCGCGCTCGCGGGCTCGCGGCGATGCGGGCCGAGAGCTCCGCGGCGCCCAAGAACGCGCCGTCCAGTCCCTCTTCGCCCGTGGCCAGCAGCTCGCCGGACTCGTCGACGTCCAAATCGTTTTCGATCGCGCGGTAGCGGCCCAGTTGATCGTAGCGCTCGAAGCCAAAGCCCACGCCGTCGATCAACCGATGACAGCTCGAGCACGCCTCTTGCTCGGTGTGCTGGCGAAAGCGCTCGCGCGTGGTGGCGTTGGGATCCGGATCGGGCGGCACCGCGTTCACGCCGGGCGGCGGCGGCGGTACCGGCAAGCACAAGATGCGCTCGCGCACGAAGACGCCGCGAATCACCGGCGCCGTTTGGTCGGAGTGCGACAGCAGCGCGAGCAGCGCCGGCTGCGTCAACAAGCCCGCGCGCGGCTCCTCCAAGGTTTGGGCCAGAAAGCCGCCGTCGGCGCTCGGGGTGCCGCCGTAAACCGAAGCCAGGGTGCCGTCGACCCACAGCGTGGGATCGGTGAACAGCTTCTCGAAGCTGCCCTTCTCGCCGAAGTAGCTAGCGTGCAAAAAGCTCTGCAGCGACTGCTCGAGCGACGCATTGAGCACGTTGACGTTCAGCTCCGTGCCCTCGCGGACGGCGCCGTTCAGCCGCTTCAAATCTAGCCACTGCTCGCTGAAATCGCGGACGATATCGTGGGCGCGGGGATCCTCGAGCAGCCGCCGGGCCTCACGCTCGACGTCGGCCGGCGTGGCCAAGCGGCCATCGCGAGCTGCCGCCAACAAATCAGTATCTGGCACCGAGCCCCACAACGAGAACGACAAGCGCGACGCCAGCTCGTAGCTGCCCAGCGCGATGGCGCCGCTCTCGGGTGTGGCCGCCTTCAACGAATCGACGCGGTACAGAAACTGCGGCGACTGCAGCACCGCCTGCACCACGAGCTCCACGCCCTTGGCGTAGCTTTGTTGATTGCCAGCGAGGAACAGGCTCGTCAGCGGCTGAAGCTCGGCGTCGAGCAACGGACGCCGGAAAGCGCGCTCGGCAAAGCTCGACGTGAAGGCGTGACCGCACGCGACCGGATCCTCGCCTTCGGCGCAGGGTGCCACCTCCGCCAGCCGCTCCGCCACCGCGCGTGCCGACACTTCTTCGGCCACCGTCAGGTAGCTCTCGACGAGCAGCGGGTTGGCGTGGTTGGCGTTCGCGTTGGTGCGGTAGCCGTCGACCTCGTTCTCGGGCGGGAACGCGGTGGCTGGCTGGCTCGCGTCGCCCAACAGGTCGCGGACGATGTTGTTGTATTCGAAGCGCGTCAGCGGATGCAGCGGCGCAGGACCGGGAGACGGTCCCTCACAGCTCTGCGGCATCGCTACGCTTCCGCCGCTGCCTGCAGTGCCGGGCGGCGCGGCTTGCGACTTGTCTGGTGACTGCTCACAGCCCAGCGCGCCCAAACAGAGCGAAGCGGCCGAGATACCCCAAAACCAAAGGCGCATGCGGGACCGCCTAAGCGTGCCCTCAGGCACGGGTATCGTCAATGGAATCGGCCCTCTGTCCGGCGATTCGCGCGTTGGCAGGAAGGCGGGAAGGCGGGAAGGGTTTGTGGTTGGATCGTGGTGACCCAACAGCCAAGCGCGACGAGGCGGGATGATCCTCCGGGTTCACCAACCCAGAAATCTTCCCGCCTTCCTGCGATCCCGCTCAGGAAAGCCCGGGCTGCTGTCCAGGAACGGGCGTGCCGGGGGGCACGTTGACGGCGGTGTCGTCGCCTTCGATCTTTTCTTCGAAGTACTCACCGGCGCGGTACTCGGTGCGCGTGCGGCGGCGACCGAAGAGCGAGTCGGAATCGGAGAAGTTCAGAGCCTCGCGCAGTACGTCGTCCATGTGGTCGACCAGCACGATGCGCAGGCCGCGCAGCACGCGCCGCGGGACCTCTTTCAGGTCTTTGCGGTTCTCGCGCGGCACAATCACGGTCTTGATGCCGTTGCGGTGCGCGGCGAGCAGCTTTTCTTTCAAGCCGCCGATCGGCATCACACGCCCGCGCAGCGTGATCTCACCCGTCATGGCCACGTCGGTCTTGACGGTGACGCGCGTGAGCGCGCTGGCAATGCTGGTGGCCATCGTCACGCCGGCGCTCGGTCCGTCCTTACGGATGAACTCCGGGAAGTGCACGTGCAGATCGATCTTTTGGTAAAAATCAGGATCGAGCCTGAGGGCCGTGGAGCGCGAGCGGATGTAGGTCATGGCCGCCTGCGCGCTCTCTTCCATGCCCTTCTCGAGCCGGCCCGTGATCACGAGCTTGCCCTTGCCTGCCACCACGCTCACTTCGCAGTCCAGAATGTCGCCGCCGTGATCGGAGACGCTCAGGCCGTGCGTGAGCCCGATGGAGTCCGCCTCTTCCTTCTTACCCAGCCGGAACTGCGGCACGCCCAAGAAGCCCGGGATGTCCGAGCCCTTGATCTCGATCTTTTGGTCTTTGCCTTCGCGCACCACCTTGAGCGCTGCTTTGCGGCAAACGCTGGCGACCTCACGCTCCAGGTTACGAACACCGGCTTCGCGCGTGTAGTGGTGAATGATGGTGCGGATCGCGTTCTCGCTGAACGTGAGGTCCACGTTCTCGAGCCCGCACTCCTTCTTCTGGCGCGGCACCAGGTACTTTTCGGCGATGTTCAGCTTCTCGAACTCGGTGTAGCTCGTCAGCTGAATGATCTCCATGCGATCCTGCAGCGGCACCGGGATGCCGCTCAGCGTGTTCGCCGTGGTGATGAACATCACGTCGGACAGGTCGTAGTCGAGATCGAGGTAGTGATCGTTGAAGGTGTTGTTCTGCTCCGGGTCCAAGACCTCGAGCAAAGCGGCCGCCGGATCGCCGCGGAAGTCGGTGCTCATCTTGTCGATCTCGTCGAGCAAGAACAGCGGGTTGTTGGAGCCGACCTTCTTCAGGCTCTGCACGATCTTGCCGGGCAAAGCGCCGATGTACGTGCGGCGGTGGCCACGAATCTCGGCCTCGTCACGCACGCCGCCTAGCGACAGGCGCGTGAACTTGCGGCCGGTGGCCCGCGCGATGCTGCGCGCGATGCTGGTCTTGCCGACGCCGGGCGGGCCGACGAAGCACAAGATCGGGCCCTTGAGCTTCTTGGTCAGCGCCTGCACCGCCAAGTTCTCGACGATGCGTTCTTTAGGCTTCTTCAAGCCGTAGTGATCTTCGTCGAGGATCTTCTCGGCCTCGGCAATGTCGAAGCGCTCTTCGGTCTTGTCCTGCCAGGGCAGGCTCAAGATCCAATCCACGTAGTTGCGCACGACCGTCGCTTCAGCGCTGGTCGGGTGCATCATCTTGAGCTTCTTCAGCTCTTTCTTGACCTTGCCGAGCGCTTCTTCGGAGAGCTTCTTGGTCTTGAGCTTCTCCTCGATCTCCGCGATCTCGTTCTTGAACTCGTCGCGCTCGCCTCCACCCAGTTCCTTCTGGATGGCCTGCATCTGCTCGTTTAAGTAGTATTCCTTCTGCGTCTTCTCCATCTGCTTCTTGACGCGAGAGCGGATCTTCTTCTCCACCTGGAGAATCTCGATCTCGGCTTGCATCAATTCGTACAGGCGCTCGAGACGCTTCTTGGCGTCGTCCATTTCGAGCAAAGCCTGACGATCACTCAGCTTGATGGTCGGCAGATTGGCAGCGATGGTGTCGCTGAGCTTCCCAGCATCGTCGATGCTTTGGACGCTCATCAGCACTTCAGGCTGCACCTTCTTGTTCAGCTTGACGTAGACCTCGAACGTGCTCTGCACGCTGCGGATCAACGCTTCGACCTCGACGTCGGTCGGGATGGCTTCGGTGATCTCCTCCAGCTCGACCTGGAAGAAGTCGGCAGAGTCGAGGTAGCGGCGCACGCGCGCGCGCTGCCGGCCCTCGACCAGCACCTTGACGGTGCCGTCGGCCAGCCTGAGCAGCTGCACGATGGTCCCGAGGGTGCCGACGGCGTAGATGTCGTCGGGCGTGGGGTCGTTGGTCTTGGCGCTGCGCTGGGCGGCTAGGAAGATTTCCTTGTTTTGCGCCATCGCCTCGTCGAGCGCCGCGATGCTGCGCTCACGACCGACGAACAGCTGCGACACCATGTGTGGGAACACGATGATGTCGCGCAGCGGCAGCGCCGGAACGACCTTCTTAGCCCCCGGCCCGTTACCGTCGTTCTTGAAAAACATGGGTCAGCTCACGCCGCGGCCGGCGTGCTCAGCAGGCTGTCGCGGTTGGCGGGGCCAATCCCCGCCTCAGCCAACGCCAGCTTCCTTGTGGTAAACGATGAGGGGCGGATCGCCCTTGTTGATGGCGTCCTCGTTGACGACCACCTCTTTGATGCCCTGCTTGGAGGGCACGTCGTACATCACGTCCAGCATGGCTTCTTCCATGATGGCGCGGAGGCCGCGGGCGCCGCTCTCGCGAGTCAGCGCTTCCTTGGCGATGGCCGTCAGCGCACCCTTGGTGAACTTCAGCTTCACGCCGTCCATCTCGAACAGCTTTTGAAACTGCTTCACCAAGCTGTTCTTCGGCTTGGTCAAGATGTCGACCAGCGCGTCTTCGCTCAGCTCGTGCAAGGTGGCGATGACGGGCAGGCGGCCGATGAACTCCGGAATGAGACCGAACTTCAGCAAGTCTTCAGGCTGCACCTGGCTTAGCAGGTCGCCCAGCTTGAAGTCGTTCTTGCTCTTTACGTCGGCGCCGAAGCCCATGCGCGACTGGCCCATGCGGCGCTGGATGATCTGATCCAGCCCCACGAAGGCGCCGCCGCAGATGAACAAGATGTGGCTGGTGTCGACCTGCAAGAAGTCTTGCTGCGGGTGCTTACGACCACCCTTGGGCGGCACGTTGGCGACCGTGCCTTCGATGATCTTGAGCAGCGCTTGCTGCACGCCCTCACCGGAGACGTCGCGGGTGATCGACGGGTTGTCGCTCTTGCGGCTGATCTTGTCGATCTCGTCGATGTAGACGATGCCGCGCTGGGCGCGCTCGACGTCGTGATCGGCGTTCTGCAGCAGCTGAACGATGATGTTCTCGACGTCTTCGCCGACGTAGCCCGCTTCAGTAAGAGTGGTCGCGTCCGCAATTGCGAACGGCACCTTGAGGATCTTGGCGAGCGTCTGCGCGAGCAACGTCTTGCCGCTACCGGTCGGACCGAGCAGCAAGATGTTGCTCTTGCCCAGCTCGACGTCTTCCGTCTGCACCTTGGTGTCGATGCGCTTGTAGTGGTTGTAGACGGCGACCGAGA
>DATAKF010000298.1:0-3790 GCA_036261775.1 Polyangiaceae bacterium
GGTTTCGCTGTGTCTGGCCTGTGGCTCATCCACACCGGGCGAAAGCATGTCCAGCGCAGGCAGCGGCAGCTCGGGCGCGGGCACCGTGGGCGGGGGGGGCCAGCCTTCTTCGTCTGGCGCTGGCGGCGGCGGCGCGGCGCAGGCAGGCGCCGCGGGCGCAGTCGTGACGGCCGCTGGCACGGGCGGACAAGCGACGGCTGGGGCCGCTGGCTCGGGCGCCGGTTCGAGCCCGGGTGGCTCGACCAGTGGCGGCACTGGCGGGAGCGCAGCCGTGCAGCCGCCAGACGGTGTGCCGGCCGGCTACAAGCTCGTCTACGCGCAGACCTTCGCAGAGCCGGCGTCACTGGCTGATCTGGTGTTCGCCAACCCCACGCAGTGGAAGCACGATCCGGCCGGCTTCGTGGCGTCGACCGGCGCGTCTTACGCGCCGCCGTTTCGCTCGCCGTTCAGCGTCGCCATCGTCAAGTCGATCAAGGTGACCAGCTTCGTGATGGACGCCGAGATGCTGCAGACCAGCCCCGACGGCGATGCTCATCGCGACATGGTGTTCATCTGGAACTTCTCGAGCCCGAGCAAGTTTTACTACTCGCACATCTCGACGGCGCACGACGGCGTGGCGCACAACATCTTGATCGTCAACGAAGCCGATCGCAAAGCCATCTCAACGACGTTTTCGGCCGGCTACGACTGGGGCCGCAACGTTTGGAAGAAGCTGCGCGTGGTGCGCGACGTAGAGAGCGGCGCCATGTCGGTGTTCGATCTCGACGCGCCCACCCAGGCCATTTTGACGGCGAACGACAAGACGTTCACCGACGGTTACGTGGGCTTTGGCAGCTTCGATAACAGCGGCCAGGTGCGCAACGTGAAGGTGTGGGCCGCGACGTCGGCGCCCGGCGCGCCCGATTTCTTCGCGCCCTGAGGCCGGGTCCTTAAGTCGGCCGTGAAAATCGCCGTCTGGCTGGCGGACTTAGGTAACCTGAACGCTGATGCCAGCCATCGAGAACGAATTCGGGACGAGCCACGTGGCGGGGCTCCAGGTTACCCATCGGGGTGGAGGTCTGCTCGCCGGTCATTTTGGCCACGTCTGCGTGGCGGTTTGGAGCACCAAGCCTACGTGGGCGCTGTTCGAACAGCAGCGCGCCGCGCTGGCCAACTCCGTGCAGCGCCACCCGGGGCGCTCCTTGTTCTTGTGCGTGGTCTCGAGCAAGGCCGACCCGCCCGAGCAAGACGTGCGCGACGCTTCGGCGAAGATGATCATCAGTCACGATCGGCAGCTGGCGGGCTGCGCGTGTGTGATCGAAGGTAGCGGCTTTCGCGCTGCCATCACGCGCACGGTGCTGACTGGTATTACGCTCGTGGTGCGCACGCCCGCGCCTTTTGGCTTCTGCGACAGCGTGCACGCTGGCTACCAGTGGCTCGGTCGTTATTCACCGCGCGGCAGTTTGACGGGGTTGGTCGAAGAGCTCACTCGCGCGCGCGCTGACGAGCACGCCGCCTAGATCACGACGCGGACGAACGCGAACGCGAACGCAGGCCCGCCTCGCGTGGTAAAAATCAGAAGTTGACCACGTTCGCCAAGAACATTGGCGTGATGGCAGATGAGGCAGGCCCGCGCTGCGGGCTTGGCGCGACCTTTCGTGCGCGCGCTGCGTTTGCCGACTGGAGAGCAACGCCGGCGCGTGACATGTTGAGAGCCGTCACCCATGAAGATGATGTCCACGTTTGCGACGTGTGGTTCGGCTTTGCTCTTGCTTGCTGCGTGTGGCACGGCGGCGGTCGAAGAAGCCGAGCTTCAGGGTAGCCAAGCGCAGAGCCTGCAAAAGAACGATCCGCGCAAGATCTACGTGCACCTGATGCCGTGGTTCGAGACGCCGGGCTTTCACTGGGACATGGTGGGGCGCCACTACAATCCGCAGATTGGCCCCTACCATTCGGGTGACTACGCGGTCATCGAGTACCAGCTGCTGTTGATGAAGTACGCCGGCATCGACGGCGTGATCATCGACTGGCCGGGCCGCAGCACGATGCACCAAGATCTGCCGGCGAATGCCGAGAATACCGACCAGATCGTGGACCAGACGGCCAAGTTCGGCATGCAGTTCGCCGTCTGCTTCGAAGACCAGTACGCCGTCGATACGGGCGACGCCATCAACTCGATGCACTGGGTGCGCGATCACTATTTCAACCGCCCGAATCACATCAAGCTGAACAACGCGCCCGCGCTGTACGTGTTCGGTCCGCAGAAGATTGGCGCCGGTGACTGGCCGGCGGTGCTAGCGGCGACGGGCACCGATCCGATGTTCTTCACGCTTTGGTACAACGACAAAGCGGGCGGAGCGCGCGACGGCACCTTCGGCTGGATTTACTCGGACGGCGTGCAGGGCGTGCGCAACTACTACGACCGCGCCGATCAGGGCACGAAGGTGCCGGTCGTGTACCCGGGCTTCAACGCGGCTTACCCCAACGGGGCGCCTGGCTGGAGCGTGCCGTACGACGTGGAGGGTGACACCTTCAGCACGTTGTGGAACGCCTCCAAGGGCGTGGGCGAGACCGTGCAGCTGGCGACCTGGAACGACTACACGGAAGGTACGATGATCGAACCAACCAACGAGTTTGGTTACAAGTACCTAGTCTCGTTGCAAAAGCTGCTCGGCGTGGCCTATGGCCAAGCCGAGCTCGAGATCGTGCGCAAGCTGTACGATCGGCGTAAAGTGAACGATCCGAAGGCCGACGCCGCGTCACAGGCGCTCATCAACTGGGATGTTGCTGCTGCCTGCGCCCAGCTGGGCTGTACGGCGCCGGTTCACGACGGCACGGGCGGCAGCTCGAATGGCAGCGCCGGCTCGAGCTCGGGCAGCGCTGGCACCAAGAGCACGAGCGGCGGGACCGGCAGCGCGGGCACGGCGCCGAGCATGAGCGGCGGCGCGCCTCAGGCAACGGGCGGCACCGCCGCCAACGCGGGCGGCGCTAGCGGCAATGCTGCCAAGGACGACGATGACTCGGGTGACGACGGAGGTGGTTGCAGCCTGCGTTCGCAGCGTTCATCGAGCGCGGGCTCGCTGCTCGTGCTGGCCGGGCTGCTTGCGTCCGCGTGCGGCCGCCGCGGCCGCCGCCGCCGCAGTGGCTCGCCTGCCGCGCGGTAACTCGCTCCGCACCTTGAGCTTTCGCCTAGCCGTGTAAAGGCGAATCCAGACAGTGTTGAGCGGCACTTGCTGCCGCTCGGCGATCTCGTGGCCGCTAAAGCCTTCCAGCTCGAACAGCAGAAACACGGCACGCTGCTCGGGGGGCAGCTTCTCGAGTCGCCGATTCAAGAGCTCGGAGCGTTGCTTGGTCTCGAGCGCGTCGAGCGGGCCTCGCCCCGACTCGGGGGCGTTGTCGATGAGCTTGGACGCTTCTGGCGTGAGCACGCACTGCACCCAAGACAGCCGGCGATAGTCGCGCACCTTGCGGCGCGCGATCTGGTAGAGCCACCCCGCGACGTTGCTGCCGTCGAAGTACGCGAGCCGCCGGTAGGCCACGGTGAACACCTCCTGCACCACGTCCTCGTAGTCGGCCGGCCGAGTCCCGAGAGCCAGCACCCAACGCGATACTTGGCGAAACCATTGGTGGTAGAGGCCCTCGAAGGACGGCGCTACCCCGGCGCGCACTGGGAGCATGGCGACCATTGCGACTGTTCAATGAGGTGTGACTACCTACGGCCAATCGCGATCAAAAATGTTGGAGGGCGGCCCACGCCGCACGCTGAGGCCCACTGAACGGCAGGCGCCCTGCCCAACACAGGTGGAAAATC
>DATAKF010000257.1:0-3031 GCA_036261775.1 Polyangiaceae bacterium
TCGGAGGCCATATCAAGAACAACGGGGACCCTGGTTGGCTCGTCCTCGGTCGCGGTTTCAGACGATTCACCGACGCTGAAGAGGTCTGGAACCTGTCAACCAAAAGATCCGATCAATCTTGAGGGAGGACCGAATCAAAAAATATTTCCCTCGAGGTCGAGCAGGGTTTTGCGCGCTCCACGGAGCTGCTGATCGGGGGCGGCAGCGCGAAACCCAAAAATCTGGGCTCGCGGACCTCCCCGCCTCCCCGCCTCCCTGTGATCTCGAAGGCACGCGGGACACGCGTTCAGCTCGGAAGCGACCCGAGACGAGTCGTCCTCGAAGCGGCTACTCGTCTTTCGCGCAGCGAAAACCAGCGACGAGCATGCGCCAGGTCTCTGGGTGGTGGACGCGGTTGGAGGCGCGCAGGCCTGCGGCGTCGTAGTTGAAGGCGCCGCCGCGGAGGACGCGCTCGCACACGGTGGGGATGGGGTTGCGACCGGTGAAGCCTTGTTGCTTGGTCTTGCGCAGTAGGTTTTGGGTCTCGAGGATTTCGGCGCAGCTGCCTGGGATGCCCTGGGGGGCGCCCAGGCGACGGTAGGCGAACGGATCGTACAAGTCGGCCGTCCATTCCCAGACGTTGCCGGTCAGGTCTTGGTGTCCGTAGGGGCCGGCGCCGCTGGGGTGGGAGCCGACGGGAGAGGTGGTGGCGCCTTTGGCGCCGGGTTTTCGGCCGTAACAGGCGAGCTCGGGGGTGGGCTTTTCGTTGCCCCACGCGAAGGTGCGGTTGTCATCGCCGCGAGCGGCGCGCTCCCACTCGGCTTCGCGCGGTAGGCGTTTGCCACGCCACTCGCAGAAGCGCGTGGCGTCGTGGAATGAAACGCCGACCACCGGCTGATCGTCGGCGCGAAATCCCGACTCGGGGCCGGCGCCGAAGCGGCGCGCCACGTCGTCGCGAAAGGGCTCGCATTTTCCGGCCTTTACGCACGCGCCGTACTCGGCGTTGGTCACTTCGGTGCGATCGAGCCAAAAGGTTTTGACCGTGACGGGGTGTGCGGGTTGCTCGTCCGCTTCGCCGACGCCGACGGCACCCATCGTGAACGTGCCGCCTGGCACCTGCAGCATATCAGCGGGGTCCGCCGGTGCCGCTGCAACCAGACCAAAGGACAGCGGTACAAGGAACGCGGCTCGCGAAAGCTTCATGGACTCGGTGCACGCTCCAACAGCACCGAGAAGCCGACGCGGCGATCGGCCGGATCGGCTTCAGCCGGGCGCGCTCCCGTACCGAATACCTTGGCGGTAGCGCCGATGGTGAGCAGGCGCGTGGTCGGGACGCCGTGAGCGGCCAGCAGGTCACGCACGGCTTTGGCGCGCTGCTCGGCCAACGCGGGCGTCTCTCCGGCGGCAATTGCCCCGACGATGCCCAGGCATTCGATGCCAGGCTTGCTACGCAGGAGGCTGGCAACCTCGGCGGTGAGCGCGTCCGCATCTGGCGGCAATTGCGCCGAATTCTCCGCAAAGCGAAGGCGCTGGGGCACGAAGGTTTGCGTCGTCTGCCCGCCTCGCAGCTTGTCTTGCGTGCTGGTCGCCTCGATTTGCGCGCAGCCGGTGACCGTCGGCGCGGCGGCGGTGCGCTCGGCGGCTTGAGGATCGAACGGCGCCAGGGTGATCGCGACCTTGTGCGACACGCAAGCGCTGTTGGGCGAAGCCTCGGTCCGGCAGGGCACGCGCGCGTGCGCCTCGAGGTAGTCGTGGAGCGCCAGCTCGTACTGCGACCGCGCCATCGTCCTTTCGGCGATGGCCCCAGGCGTGAGGGGAGAGCTCGCGTTGCTGACCGGGGTGTACACCGCCTCCATCACCACGTGCGGGATCGGAAACTCGGCATCCTCGACCTTGGTGATGCTGGTGAGCTGGCACTCACCTTCCCAACGCCTAGTCGAGCACTCGGCCACCGACGAAGAGCCGCTGGCGCAGCCCGCCAACGCGCTTACCCAAATCCCGAGCAGCCATGCTTGGCGCATTGCCCGGAGCATATCAGCTTCTGGGCGTTGCGCGGTCAGTTGCTGGGCATCTCGATCGTCATCGGCGTGTCGTCCGTCGAGTGATCGGAGACCGAGCGGCCATTCGCGCCGTTCGCCGCGCCCGCCTCTGGCCGCGTATTTTGGCCCAATTCCAGCTCGCTGAACCCGGCTGTGCGGACCTGTCCGGGGTTGCCGATCTTGCACAGGCCCTTGCCCTCGAGCGGGCGGCCGTAGGGTAGCTTCTTCGACACGGGTGCGACGAACACCTGACCCGGACCCACTGGCTTGGGGATGATGGCGCCGTTCGTCAGGGGGCGACCGCCGCGCGCCGCCTCGACGAGCACGATCACGTTGTTGCCCGAGATGCGGTACCCCCAGTACGAGGCGCCCAGGCTCTGCTTCGGTTCGCCCTTGCAGGTCTGACCCTCGGACGACAGCGCGATGCTCAGCTGCGTGCCGTCGTCGATTGCCGGAGGGACGGCGCTCCACGCCATGCCGCTGCTCCGAGCGCCGCCGAGCGCCACCGCGAGGCACTCGCAGCTGGCGGTACCTTTACCGGCTTTCAGCTTCAGGTCGTGACGGGCGCCCAGCAGCACGCGCGAGGCGGGCAGGTCGGAGGCCGTGGTCTCGGCGCTGCTCGGCGCCTGGGATGCCAAGGCCGAGCGAGTCATTTCCCCTTGGCCCTCGCCCTTGCCCGAGGCATCGGCGCTGAGGTCGGCGTCGGCGTCGCCTTGCGCGCTGGCCCCCTGGCCGTTGGCGGTGGCGCTGGCGTCGGCGCTCAGGGAGGCCTGACACCCGCTCAAGAGGCCGAAAAACAGCGCTCCGGCGAGGCTGACGCGTGCTCCTGCTTTCACGCCCGAAATCGTGTCACCGATTCGGCGAGTCGGGCAAGTCCTCACCAGGGCGCGCTCGCCACGACCCCGCCCGGCTGGAGCAGCGGATCCGCCGGGCGCGCGTCGAACTCCTCGGAAACAGCGCTCCAGCCGGGTTGGTACGCCCACAGCAGCGCCCCCGAGAAGCCCCATTGCTTC
>DATAKF010000327.1:0-25287 GCA_036261775.1 Polyangiaceae bacterium
GAGGAGGTAGGCACCCCGGGTGCGATCCGCGAGAGCGGGTTGATGCGCAAGGCCGATCTTCCGCCCGACGAGATCCTCACGCGCGCCGAGGTCGCGCAGCTGTTGCGCTGCAGCGAGCCCCACGTCACTGCGCTCATTGAACGCGATGGACTTCCCGCGTTCCGCTTGGGAAAGCTTTGGCGCTTCAAGCGTTCTGAAGTCTTTGCTTGGTGCGAGAGGAGAACCAATGCCAAGAGCGAGCGCTAGCGATCAGCGCGCGAGGGGGACTGCATGAAGTTGCTCACCAAGCGGGAGGCGGCGGCGTTTTGTCGTGTATCTCTCGCCGCTTTCGACAGTCACGTTCGTCCGACCTTGACGCCAAAACGCATCGGTCGTCGCGTGCTGTTTCTTCAAGAGGACCTAGAAGCATGGGCAGACTCACCCTCAAGCGACGCAAAGACCAGGCCTGGACGCTCACCAGAAAGAGCGAAGAACAGATCTGGTACGCCCGGTTCACCGTTGCTGGCTGCGTTACTGAGCGATCCACGGGCTCAAGAGACGATGACGAGGCTGACGCGGAAGCCGCGAAGCTCGTTGCCAATGCTCGAGCCGGAGAACTGCGAAAAGACAGCCGAGCGAAGCGCCGTGGTGGTGCCACTCCGCTCAAGGAGCTCGTGACGGCATGGCTGCTTTGGCTGACCACCACGCATGCCGACAAAACCCGCAAGGTCTGGGAAGAGTACGGGCGTACACACTTCATCCCGTTCTTCGGCTCGACCGAGAAGCTCACCGAGTCCGGCTGCGCCGAGTACCGGCGCGTGCGTCTCGGCAAGGTGCTCGCGTCGACGGTGCGGCACGAGCTCACGGCGCTGCGCAACTTCGTGAGCTTCTGTGCGCTGCCGGATGTCGGTGGCATTCCGGAGGTGTTCGCCATCTCCGGCGTGCCGAAGCGCGTCACGGGCAAGGCGCACTCGGTACGGCGCCGGACGGCGGCCGATCCGATTTCGCCCGAGGACACGCTGAAGATCATCGCGTTGCTACCCGCTTGGGGCGGGAGGCGCGGACCGGAGCGCAAGGACATGGATCGGAAGCGGTCCTACAAGGTGAACCTCTTCCCGATCCGGGCGCGGTTCGTCTTCGCGTACGAGACAGGGCTGCGTCCGTCCACCATCGACCGGCTGAGCGTGCCGGAGCACTACACGAAGGGGGCCGACGTGCTCCGCATCACGCCCGAGATCGACAAGTCACGCTGGGGGCGGGACGTGCCGCTCACCGAGAAGGCGCGGAAGGCGCTCGACTCGATCTGCCCCAAGGAGGGGCTCATATTCGGGTGGCACGACTACCGTTCGCACATCAAGGCGGCCGCCAAGCAGGTGCTGAAGGGAGAGGCGGCCAAGCGGTTCGCGGGTTCGCATCTGCGGTCGGCCATGACGACCCACGAGCTGGAGCAGGGCAAGAACATCATCGGCATCCAGTACCGGGTCGGTCACAAGCTGCTGAGCACGACCTCGCGGTACGTGAAGCCGTCGTTCCGGGCTGCCTTGGAGACGGTCGCGTCGGTGCCTGCGCAGGCTCCCGAGAACCAAAATCTGGGGGTCCCCCAGAAAAAGACCCCCAAAAGAAAAACCGCCTGATCACGGATCAGGCGGTTTTTTCAGTGCAGCGGAGAGGACTTGAACCTCCAAGCCAGTTACGGCGCCAGCACCTCAAGCTGGTGTGTCTGCCAGTTCCACCACCGCTGCGTAGGGGTAGTAACCGAAAGGGTGCGGGGGTTTACCTCAGGGGCAGGGGAGGCTGCAAGGGTCTCGCGTCAGAAACACGCAGAGCGCGAAATTGACGGAGTTTCGCGTGGTTTGGTCTGGTTGGGCGGGCGCCGAGCGGGCGTTCAGCCTGTTTGCGCCGCCGCTGAACCGTCGGCCCAGCCCCGGTCGTCGAGGATGGACCCCAGGGCGGCGAGCATTTCAGGCCCGACGGTCTGCAGGTGGCTTCTGTGCTGGCGCGAGAGCTGCTGGAGCAAATCGGTCCCCGAGTCGGTCAAGCGCACCAGGACCTGGCGCTTGTCGAGGGTGCTGCGTTCGCGGCGCACCAGGCCGCGCTCCACCAATTTGTCGACCAGCGCGACGGCGGTGTGGTGCTGCACGCAGAGCCGCTCGGCCAAGGTGCGGATGTTGGGCAGCTGTTTGGCGGGCAGGCCGCCGATGGCGAGCAGCAGCTGGTGTTGCTGCGGCTCAATGCCGGCGGCGCGCGCGGCTTGCTCGCTGAAGGCCAAGAAGCGGCGTAGCTCGTAGCGGAAGGCGGCCAGCGCGCGCGTGTCCGTGAGGCTGATCTTCGCGGGCTTCAACCGGCCGCCACCATCGGTAGTGACACCTTCTTCGACGCCTTACTCAAGATCTGCGTCAGCTCGCCTCTGCACGAGCCGCAGCCGGTGCCAGCCTTGGTTGCCGCGCACAGCGCCTCGACGGAGTCGGCGCCGGCCGCGACGGCGTCGCACAGCTGGCCTTCGGTCACTTTGTGGCAGTTGCAGACGAGGCGCGTCGCCGGATCGGGCGCGCCTGCGCTGGTGCACAAGAGCTCGAGCGGGTCTTCGGGCAGCAAATCACCGCGATCGAAGTATTGCACCAGCGTGCCGGCTGCCGAGGTGTCGCCGACCAAGATGGCGCCGACCAAGCGGTTGTCGCGCACGATCAGCTTGCGGTAGGCGTCTTTGCGGTCCTGCACGATCTGCAGCACGTCGTCTTCTTCGCGCTCGGCTTCGCTGATGCCCATGGTGGCGACGTCGACGCCGGCCACCTTGAGGCGCGTGTACAGTTTGGACCCGCGGTAGCGCACGCTGGGGTTCGTGCCGGTGAGCACGTCGGCCAGCACCGTTGCTTGCTCCCACACCGGGGCCACGATGCCGTAGGTGCGCCCGGCGTGCTCGGCACACTCGCCAAAGGCGTAGACGCTGGGCACCTCGGTGGCGAGCGTGTCGTTGACGATGATGCCGCGGTTCACCGGCAAGCCCGAGGCTTTGGCCACGTCGATGCGCGGCCTGACACCGCACGCCAGAACGACGATGTCAGCGGGGCGCGTCGTGCCGTCGTCCAGGTAGACGCCCTTCACGACTTCTTCGGCGTACACGGCTTCCACCGTGCGGCCGGTGCGCACGAAGATGCCGCTACGCTCGATCTGGCGCTCCAACATCTCGCCGCCGATTTCGTCGAGCTGCGCGTTCATCAGCGTCTTTTTTAGCTGCACGACCGTGACGTGCAGGCCGCGGTCGCACAGCACTTTGGCGGCTTCTAGCCCCAAGAGGCCGCCGCCCACCACGATGGCGCTGTCCCCCGAGCGCACCCGTTCCCGCATGCGCATGCAGTCGCCGATGGTGCGGTACACGAAGATGCCCGGCTTGAGCTCGCCCTGCTCGTCGTTCATGCCTTCCAGCGAAGGCACGACCGGCTGGCTGCCGGTGGAGAGCACGGCGATGTCGTAGGCGCGCGCTTGGCCGTCCGCGGTCTCGACCAGCTTCCTCAGCGTGTCCAGCCTGGTGACGCGCGTGCGATCGATCAAGCGGATGTTGTGGCGGTCGTACCACTCGAGCGGCTTGGTCACGATGGCGTCCGGCGAGCCGCCGGCCAGCACCTTGCCGAGCATGATGCGGTTGTAGGCGCCGCCCTGCTCTTCGCCGAACACGGTGATTTCGAACTGAAACGCGGCGCCGCGGGCGACCAGCTCGTCCAGCAGCCGGCAGGTGCCCATGCCGTTGCCGATGATGGCTAGCTTCTTCTTGCTCATTTCTGCCTCTTCAGGGCAGGCGCGGCGCTGCCGGGAGCGCGCGCGCGTACGGCGCAAATCTTGAACTCGGGCATTCTGCTCGTGGGATCCAAAGCGGGCATGGTCAGGATGTTGGCGGCTTGCTTGCCGCCCCAATGAAAGGGCGCGAACAGCGTGTCCGGGCGGATGTCGCGGCTGATGACGGCGGTCATGCTGACGCTGCCGCGGCGACTTTCGAGCAGCAACGCCTGGCCTTCGAGCACGCCCAGCTCCTTGGCGAGCCGCGGGTGGATTTGCACGCGCGGCTCCGGCTTGGCGTCTTGCAGCTGCGGCACGCGCCGCGTCTGCGCGCCCGAGTTGTAGTGTTCCTTGTAGCGGCCGGTCGTGAAGAACAGCGGGTAGTCGGCGTCGGGCAGCTCCGCCGCGGGGCGATGTGGCACGGGGTAGAAGCGCGCGCGGCCGTCGGGAAACGCGAAGCGCTCGGCGAAGAGCCGCGGCGTGCCGGGGTGATCGGGCGCCGGGCACGGCCAAAATACGCCCTTCTCTTGGCGAATCCGCGCGTAGCTGATGCCGCTGTAGTCGGCCTTGCCGCCGGCGGTGGCGCGGCGCAGCTCGTCGAACACGGCCTCCGACGAGGGAAAATCGAAGCCGCGCGTCGCGCCCAGCCGACTCGCAAGCTCACTTAGGATCTCGAGATCCGTCTTCACGCCTTCGGGCGCTTTGCGCACTTGCTCGCGCAAGATGACGCGACCTTCGAGGTTGGTCAGCGTGCCCTGCTCTTCCCCGAACTGCGCGATCGGCAAGATGACGTGGGCCGCTTGGGCGGTTTCGTTCTCGAAGGCGTCGGCCACCACCAAGAGCTCGAGCTGCTTCAGCTTGGCTTCGATGTTGCTGGCGTTTGGCGACGCCACCACCACGTTCGACCCGAACACCAACAGGCCGCGGATGCCGCCGGCCGGTCCCATCGCGTCGAGCAGCTCGTAGGCGCTCTTGCCTCTGCCGGGCAGCGACGCCGGGTCGATGCCCCACACCTTGGCGATGGCGGCGCGGTGCTCCGGATCTTCGATCAGCCGGTAGCCCGGCAACTGGTCGGCTTTTTGGCCGTGCTCGCGGCCGCCCTGGCCGTTGCCCTGGCCGGTCAAGCAACCGTAACCGCTGGCGGGCTTGCCGACCTTGCCCAGCGCCAGCATCAGGTTGGTGAACGAGAGCACCGTGTCGGTGCCTTTGGACTGCTGCTCGGCGCCGCGACCGGACAAGAGCATGCAGCTCTCGGCGCCCGCCATCAGCTCGACGGCGCGGCGCAGCTTGTCGAGCGAGACGCCGGTCACGCGCTCGACTTGCGTGGTGTCGCAGCTGAGCAGCGAGCGCCGCAGCGCATCGAAGCCCTCGGTGCGGGCGGCGATGTAGCCTTCATCGACCAGACCGCGCTCGATCGCGACGGCTAGTAGGCCATTGGCCAGCAGCAGATCCGTACCCGGCGTCGGCTGCAAGTGCAGAGTCGCGCCGCGCGACGTATCGGTCTGGCGCGGGTCGACGACGATCAGCCGACCGCCGCGCTCTTTTTGCGCGTACACCCACTGCATGATGGGCGGCATCGTCTCGGCGCAGTTCGAGCCCCACAGCATCAACGTCTGCGTCTCGGCGATGTCGGAGACGGGAAAGGGCAGGCCGCGGTCGATGCCGAAGGCGCGGTTTTGGCCGGCCGCGGCCGACGACATGCAGTAGCGGCCGTTGTAGTCGATGTTCGGCGTGCCCAGCGCGACGCGCGCGAATTTGCCGAGCAGGTACGCCTTTTCGTTGGTGAGCGCGCCGCTGCCGAAAACGCCCACGGTCTGCTTGCCGTGTTGGGCCTGCAGCGCCAGCACTCGTTCGGCGATGAAGTCGAGCGCGCTGGACCACGATGTGGGCGCGAGCCGCCCGTTCGACTGGCGCAGCAGGGGCTGGCGGATGCGCTCTGGATGATCGAGCAGCGCCCCGGACGTGAAGCCCTTGATGCACATCTGCCCGCGGTTGACCGGAAACTCCGGATCGGCCGCGATGTGCAGCTGGGTTGCCGTGCTGCGCGTCGTCGTCACCGCCATGCCGCACTGAAACGCGCAGTACGGACAATGAGTCTTGACGGTGTGCGAGGTGACGGCCGCCAGATGCGGCGCGGAGCGTGACATTCGGGCGAGTTTGGTTGTCGCCCGCGCCGCGTTTCACGCCGGTGTCGCGTCAGTGTTCGGTCGATGAAAAGTATCGATGCTCGATAGATTTCTCACCGGCGACGCGTCCCGTTGCGAAACAAATCTGGCGCGCAGCCGTGGCCGAAACGCCACGGCCGGGGACGCTAGGCTGCTTGCGAACGACACGAGGCGAGGGGGCGGTGATGCTGGCTGAAGCGGCGCGACCACGCGGCGCCGACGGCCAAACCCTCGAGGGTGAGACGCTCTCCCTCGGGGCCGAAGCTGAGCAACCCCTGCTGCTCGAGCTCGTCGAAGCCGCGCTGTAGGGCGGCCACCGTGACCTTGAAGCGCTTGCAAAAGGCGGTGAGGTTGGGGCGGCGGCCGGCGCGGGCCGAGCGGAACACCAGGACCAAAAGAGCTTGGGGGAGCGGCATCTGCATGTGTGTTCAGTATCAAGCCACTGAACACGGGTCCACTATTTGGCAGAAGTTGATTTCACTTCGATAACGGGGCGGGCGGCTTGGGGGCGAGGGGCCAAGGGGTGAGGGGTTAGTCGGCGGAGGGGTTAGGGGGCAGGGGGCTCAGCAGGGGGAGCCGGCGAAGCGCTCCAGCTCGCCGAGGGGATCGAGCACCACGGTGAGCGTTGTTCGTAGCGCGCCGGGAGCTAGGCCGCGCGCTGCTTTCCAGCCTTGGAAGCGCGCCTCGCCCAGGACCAAGCCGGCCGTGGGTGTGAAGACCAAGTCGAGTGCGCTCGGTCGCACGCCGTTGGCTTCGAAGCCGTACTCCCAGGTGGCGCTGGCCAGCCCCGTGAACAGCAAGGCCTGCCACGGACGAAAGTGACAGGTGCGTGCGCGAAGGTACAGCTCGCTGCCGAACAGGCCGTGGCCCAGCACGTTGATCTGCCAGCGATCGCCGTCGGCTTCGAAAAGCGGGCGTGAGCCGTCCCAGCGCGGAGGCCGTGAATAGGCGGCGTAGTAGTGCCGTCCAAGCGTGGCCGGAGCCGTTTCGGCAAAGGGTTGCGGCCACAGGTACGCTTCGGTGAGACGCATCGTCGTCATGAGGCCCAGAGCGTGGAGGATGGGCGTAGTAAGCTGCGGCTCGGGAGTCGTGAGGCGTGAGGCTTGAGGATTGAGTGGGGCGGCGCTGGGTGGCGTGGGGTCGGCAGCGCGCGCGAGGGGCGCACTCAGGACTAAGCCAACGGCGAGAGCCATGAAGGCCAGCAGCATGCGGGCCGGCGCGCAGGCGCAGGGAAACGGCAGGCCAAGACGCGGGCGGCGGGGCACGAACAGCCACGCTATCACTTTCCATCCACGCATTCTCATCCGTGGAGGCGGGTAGGGGCCCGCCGACCCACGAGGCGAGCTGAAGTCCCTTTTCATTGGTGTAGGCGGGTAGGGGCCCGCCGACCCACGAGACGAGCTGAAATCGGTCTCGTGTGGAAACGGTACCAGTTGCGATTTTCTCGGGGCTTGTTGCTGCCGGGCTGACTGCCGCGTGCTAGCTCTTGAGGAGCCAGATGGGTCATAGCAACGCTTCGCTTCGCGTACGTCGTCGGGTGTTCTTGAGTGCGTTGGGTTTGGGGCTTACGGCGTCCGCGGCGGCGCGCTTGTCGCGCGTGGCGTTGGCGCAAACCACGCCTGCCCCGAAGCGCTTCATGCTCTTTTACATGCCGCACGGTGTGCCGCCCGAGCACTTCTGCCCGCAGGTCATGGCGGACGACCCAACCAACTTTGCGCTCGACAAGTCGGGCGTCAGCATCTTGGGCCCGCTCGAGGCGCAGCTCAAGCAGTACACGACCGTCATTCAGGGCATCAAATACCCGGAAGGCGCCATGACGCACGAAGCGATCACGGTGGCGCTGTCGGGTTTGAGTGGCGGCGGAGGCACGCTGCCCGCCGAGACGGTCTCGCGCGTGACGCTCGAGCATCAGATCGCGGCGGGGTTGAAGGTGCAGCCGCTCATTCTGGGCGCAGTCGCCCACCGCCCGTTCGGTCTCGACAAAGACGGCAAGCTGATGTGGGACGGCACGGCGGTCGTGCCCGAAAAGAATCCGCTGGCCGCCTACGACGCTGCGTTTGCCGGCTTGGGTCAGGGCACTCCCGCCCCCACGGGGCCGGACCCCGACGTCGCCTTGACCGACGCTCTGCGCTCGCTCACCGAAGCGGAGGTCGAAGGGCTGCAGAAAGAGCTGAAGGCGCTGACCGCGGAGCAGACCAAGCTGCAAACCCACCTGGAAGCTATTCGCGCGCTCAAGGCAACCGGCCCGGGCGGCGGCTCCGTCATCAGCTGCGACAAAGCCCCCACGCTCAGCGCGGTCGACGCGCTGCGCACCGCTGCCGCCGGACAATCCGACGAGTTCTTCTTGAAGGAAGAGAACTTCCCCAAGCTGCTCGCTGCCCAGCTGCAGATTGCGGGGGCGGCCATGCAGTGCAACGCGCGGCAGGTCGTGGCGGTTCAGTCGATGTACGCCAACTGTGAGCTCGACTTCGGCTTCATGGGTACGCCCGGCGCGCACCACAGCGTGCTGTCGCACACCCAGCCCCAGCAGAACCCGTACCCCGCCACGGGGCTCGACGTCACGATTCGGCAAAAGTTCGCCACTTGTCAGCGCTGGTTCATCGAGCAGCTGCTGACTCACGCCATCACCCCGCTGCTCGAGCCAGATCCAGCTGATCCGAGCAAAAAAGTCATCGACAACACCATCATCTACGTGATGAGCGAGATCGGCGACGGCGCCGATCACAAGACCTCCACCAAAGGCATCCGGCCAGGTCCCGCGCCTGAGGTTCTGGCCTACGTTCCGTCGGTCATCATCGGCGGCGGCGGCGGCGCTTTGAAATCAGGGCAGGTGCTCACGTTCGCGGCAGACCATCCGGCGGGCGACGTGTACATGGCGCTGTGCCAGGCCATGGGCGTCACCGGCAACTTCCCCGACGCGACCGGCGCGCTGAAAGAGGTGCTGGCGTGAAGCAAAAGTACTGGGCACACGCCGCGCTGGCGGGCTTGGGGCTCTTGTCTCTAGCGGGTTGCGGCGCGACGACCGACGACGCAAAAAAGCCGACCAATCCTGGCATGTCCGGCGGCGGCGGTGGCAGTGGACCCGGAGCAGATCCGGCTTCGGTGTGCGGCGCTTCCAAAATCGGTGCGCCGCGCCTGCGCCGGCTCAGTCGCGTCGAAATCATCAACACGCTGGACGCGGTGTTTCCGGAGCTGGCGGGTAAATGGACGCCCAAGCTCAGCGCCGATCCGATTTCCAAGCACGGCTTCGACAACGACGCGACCCTGCTCGTCGTCGGTAAGCAGGCGGCGTCGGAGCTGGACCTGGCGGGGGACGCGCTGGGCAAAGCCATCGTTGGCGCACAGCTCGGCACGCTCTTGCCCTGCTCCGCCAGCGCGCCCGACGCGGCTTGCGCGCAGCAGTTCGTCGACAAGTACGGCAAGAGGCTGTTCCGGCGCGCGCTCACGACCGAAGAGAACGCGCGCTACGCCGCGCTGTTTCAGCAAGCGCTCACCGCCAAGGACTTTGCGACGGGTATTCGCTTCGTTACGCGGGCGCTCGTGCAGTCGCCGCATGCAGTGTACCGCCGCGAGGTCGGCGTCGCCGACGGCGGCGTGTACAAGCTCTCGCCCGCGGAGCTAGCGACCGCGCTGGCGTACGACTTTACCGCCTCGCCGCCGACCGACGAGCTCCTGGCCAAGGCTGCGTCGGGCGCGCTGTCGACGCCCGCGGCGCTCGAGACCGAGGCGCGCAACCTACTGCTCAGCGACAAGGGCCTGGTCGTCGTCGAAAAGTTCTTCGACTCGTGGCTCGGCTACGGGCGCGCTTCCAGCATCAGCAAGCCCGGCGTGGCCGAGTTCGAAGGCCTGCGCGATCAGATGGTCGGCGAAACCAAGCGCTTCTTGGGCGACGTGGTGGTCACACAGAACGGCGGCCTGAACCAGCTCTTGACCGCCAACTACACCTTTCCCACCACGGGCTTGGCCAGCTTCTATGGCTTTCCGGCGCCGAGCGCGGACTATGCGCAGACGACCCGGCCCGCCGGGCGTGGCATCGGCATCTTTGCGCAAGGGTCGCTGCTGGCGGCGCTGGCTGGGCCCGGCGCCTCCTCGCCCACCAAGCGCGGCGTCTTGGTCATGGACCGGCTGCTGTGTCGTGAGCCTCCCGTGGTGCCGCCGTCGGTGCCGCAGCTAGGCGCGCCCCAGCCCGGCACCTTCACGACTCGTCAACGCTACGAAGAGCTGCACGCCAAGGATCCGGCGTGCAAGGCGTGCCACTCGCGCTTCGATCCGATCGGCTTCGGCTTCGAGCACTACGACGAAGCTGGGCGCTACCGCGATCAGGACGGCGGCTTGCCCGTCGACTCCAAGAGCTTCGTTCCGGCCGACGACGGCGTCGCGCACATGTTCGATTTCGACGATCTGGAAGGCTTGGCGCAGGGCTTGGCGCAGCAAAAGCTGCCTTACGAGTGCGCCAGCGGCTACGTCTCCACCTACGTTTACGGCGGAGCCGAAGAGTGCCTCGGCGAGACCAAGCGGGCCGGCTTCATCGACCAGCAGCTCGGTTTCGTCGACTATTTGGCTTCGCTGGCGGCCGAGCCGCACTTCAGCCAGCGTCGCCTGCCATAGCCGTAGCAGAGCGCCCGTGCGGGCCCTGGCGTGGGTCGACTTTGACAGGCCGGGGCGCGCCGGTTACCCATGCCGTGTGCCGGGCTCGCGCGAACAGGTGCTCACGGTGCTGGGCAAGGCCTTGGCCAGCGTTGGTCACGAGCTGAACAACATCGCAGGCGTCGTGCAAAACTACGCCGCCTTCATCGAAGAAGCGACCCAGGACCAAGGCATTCTAGCCGACGCGCAGGTGATCCGTGGCAGCGCCGAGAAGGCGTCGCTCGTGGCGCGACAGCTCCTGGCGTTCGGGCACCCGCGTGAGCAAGAGGCCGAGGTGGTGGAGCTTGGCGCTCTGCTCTTGGACGTGCACGGCTTCTTGAAGCGCGGCTTCGGCGACGAATGCGAAGTCGAGTTGCAGCTCGGGTCCGAGTCCGTCGTCGTGTTGGCGCGGCGCGCGCTGCTCGGGCGTTTGCTGCTGGATTTGGTGCTGGCGGCGCGGGCCATGCTGGCGCCAGGCAGCAGCTTGCGCTTGGGCGCGTCGGCCATCGAGCGCAGCGGCGCGCGCTTCGCAGAGCTTTGGGTGCGCGAACAGCGCGCGCATGGCGCAGAGCCTAGCAGCGTCGGCGTCGCCGCGACCGGGTTGGACCTGCCGTCGATTCGCAAGAGCTTGGCGGAGCAAGGCGGCGAGCTGCACAGCAGCTTCGACACCGCGCAGGGCCTCAGCGTCTCTTTGGTCTTGCCCAGCCCGAGCGGGCTCGACACTTCGCCCGGGCCGGCCAGCGATAGGCTCGAAGCGCGCGGCAGCGAGACGGTGCTGATCGTCGAAGAAAACGCCGAGCTGCGCGCGGCGATTTGCCGCATGCTCGAGGCCGCCGGCTACCGCGCGCTGGAGGCCGAGGACGACGGCATCGCGCGCAGCCTGGGCCTCGAGGGCGGCGTGTCGGTCGATCTCGTGCTGACCAGCAGCGCCAGCAACGAACCGCTCGGTCGAGCGCTGGGCGCCGAGCTTCGCAGCGTGCATCCGAACCTGAGCGTCTTGCACCAAAGCAAGCCATTCTCGAGCGCCGAGCTGCAGGTCGCCGTGCGCGCCGCGCTGGATGACCGGGCGCGCTTGAGCGAAAAGGTGCCGACCGACGTCGCGCGCGTGCTGGCGCTGGTGGTGGACGACGACGCGCACGTGCGGCTCGCGCTCTCGCGCATCCTTATCGACGTGGGCGCCGACGTGGTCACCGCGCCCAGCGGCTTGCACGCTTTGCAAAAGCTCCAAGAGTTGCCGATAGATCTCGTGATCGCCGACCAGCTCATGCCCGGCATGGAAGGCACGCGGCTGCTGGAGACGGCCTACAAGACTTGGCCGCACGTGATGCGCATCGTCTACACCGGCTACCTTTCGTCGGGGCTGGTGGTCGACGCAGTCAACCGCGCGAGCGTGCACAAGGTGCTGGCCAAGGATATGGCGCCCGAATGGTTGCGTGAGCAACTGGCCGAGTGTGTCGCCGATATCCGCGCTGCGCGTCCGGTTTAGCCGCCGCGAGCCTCGAGCACTGCGCCGTCGGCCGTAGCGGCGAACGCCAAGCCGACGTCGGCAAAGATGCTCACGAAAGGGGCCGTCCAGCGCTCGTCTTGCCAGACCAGCTGCCACGAGATCCCCGAGTTGGGGCTGAACCAAAGCTGACCAGCGCCGCCAGCCCAAGCGCGCCCCAGTGGATCTAGCGCGACGGAGGCCAAGCTGGGCGCTTGCGGCAGCTGCGCCACGTCGACGCGGCCGCGCTCCACGCGCAGCACGACGCCGTCGGAGCCTACCGCCAAGCCCAGCTCGCGTTCGCGCAGCGCCGCGCACGCCGTGAAGGCGCGCGCGGGTGCGCTGGCCAGCTCTTCGGCGTCCCACATCAGCGGGCGATGCCGCCAGGCGCGCGCCTCGCCGCCCCGCGAACGCCCCGCCACCAGCCACTCGAGCTCACTGACCCGCACGATGGCGAGCGCCACGCTGGCATCATCGAGCGGCAGCGCCTTCAGCCAGCGTCCGGACGTCGTAGCTGCCAGCACCGGGCGGCCCGCGTCGTTGCCGATGAACGCCGCCAAATCAGCCAAGTCGCCGCTGGCGTCTTGCAACTCCAGGCCGCGCTTTTGTCCGGGCACGACGCGAGTGATGCCAGCGCGTGAATACTCGGCCACGGTGCCGCCGTCTCCGCCGACCAGCCAGCGTCCCGCGCCAACGCGCGCGCAGAATTTGACGTTCCCGATGCCTTGCAGCGACTGCGCGGGTACTTCGTTCCAACGCGTGCCGTCGAAGTAGACGACTCCGCTCGTGCCCGCTGCCAGGCAGCGTCCGTCACCGTCCCAACCGACCGACGTGAGCACCCAGTCGTGACCCACCGGATGTCGCGCCGAGAACTGCCACGCGCTGAGGGATGCCGGCGCTGGCTCCGAGCGACTCGAGCCGGGCAGGGGCAAGGCGCGCTTGGTCGGCGGGCAGCTGGAGAGCCACGGCAAGAGCGCGGCGCCAAAAGCCTTGGCTGACGCCGGGCGCAGTCGTTGATCGGGCGAGGTCGCTTGCGCTAGCGCGGAGTCGATGAACCGGCAGGCTTCGGTGTCGCCGCGAATCTCGGGTGCCAACGTCGGCACGTCCAAGATGCTGCGCCGTGTCTCGCTCTTGGCCTCCAAGATGACTTGCCAAAAATTCTTGGTCGAGAAATACGCTTCGCCCGTGAGCACGAAGAACAGCACGGCGGCCGCGCTGAAAATGTCGGAAGCAAAGCCGACGGGACCTTCGCTTTCCGAGGCTTGCTCCGGGGAAATGTAGCCAGGGGTGCCCACCGCGGCGTTGCCGAAGGTGCCCTGCATGCCGAGCGGACGAGCGATGCCGAAATCCGAAATCTTGAAGATTTCGCTCGGGCCGCTGCCGCAGCACAAAACGTTGTTGGGGTTGATATCGCGGTGAATCACCCCGACCTCGTGCACCTCGCGCAGGCCTTCGACCATGTGCCTGAGCACGCGCATGGCTCGCTCGGGGCCAAAGGCAAAACCCGTGGTGCGCACGCTGGCCAGCACGCGCTCTTCGAGCGTGGCCCCCTCGGCGCCGCCGTGCACGTACTCGATGGCCAACCACGGCAATTGCATGCTCTGGCCGTGGCGCTTGAACTCGAGCTCACCGACGTCGATGAGCCGCACGACGAACGGCGACGGTGGCACGCGCTCGTTCAGGCGTCCGAGCGCGACGGCTTCTTTCTGCACCACCATGCGCGCTGTCTCGCCGGCCTGTGCGATCACGCTCGGCAAGATCACTTTCACGACCACCGGCGAGGTGCCGTCGGGGCCAAAGCGGGTCGCCAGGTAGGCGACGGCCGTGCCGCCTTCGCCGAGGCGCCGCTCCAAACGCAGCTTGACCTCGGGCAACGCACCTGAGCCAATCGTGAGCCCGGCGAACGGATCCACCGCATCACTCGCAGAAAGCATCCGCATTTGAGGCTACCCGAACTCCCGCCGCCCGGGCCCTGGTCAGCGCGAAACAAACCTGAAATATTCGCGAAGCTCGGTAGATGCAGCGAGCGCGTTTGGATGCCCGAGAAAGCTAGAAGCGGATGAAATTCCACGGCTACGACCCCGAGAACGGTCCGTTTTTCGACGAGATTTTCGAGGCTCCCGACGCTCCCCGCCCGGGTTGCTCGCGCCTCGTCAACGGCATCAACGGCCTACCCGAAGGGGAGCTGCTCGGGCGCCAAGCGGCTGCCGAGCGAGCCCTGCTCAGCATGGGTATTACTTTTACCTTGAAGGGGGAGGCCGAGCGGATCTTCCCGTTCGACATCATCCCCCGCATCATTTCGGCCAAGGAGTGGGAGCGGCTGGAGCGCGGGCTCAAGCAGCGCATCGAGGCCTTGAACCTGTTCATCGCCGACGTGTACGGCGAGCAAAAGATCATCAAGGACGGCGTCGTCCCGGGCGAGCTGGTCAAGACCTGCGCCGACTATCGGCCGCAGTGCGAAGGCGTCAAACCGCCGCGCGGCATCTGGTGCCACATCACCGGTACCGACTTGGTGCGCGATAAAGACGGTGAGTTCTACGTGCTCGAGGACAACCTGCGTTGTCCTTCCGGCGTGAGCTACGTGCTCGAGAACCGCCAAGTGCTGAAGCGCACCTTTCCGAAGATCTTCGAGAGCCTGCGCGTGCGCCCGGTCGACGACTACCCGCTGCGCCTACTCGAGACGCTACGGCACCTGGCGCCGGACGCGGTCTCGGATCCGCGCATCGTGGTGCTCACCCCTGGGCGTTACAACAGCGCCTACTACGAGCACGCCTTCTTGGCGCAGCAGATGGGCGTCGAGCTGGTCGAGCCGTTCGACCTGGTCGTGCGCGACGGCTTCTTGCAGATGCGCACCACCGCGGGGCTGCAGCGCGTCGACGTAGTGTACCGTCGCGTCAGCGACGACTTCATGGACCCGCTGGCTTTCCGCCCCGAATCTCTGCTGGGCGTTCCCGGCATTTTCGAAGTGTACTTGAAGGGCCGCGTGGCGCTGGCCAACGCGCCCGGCACCGGCGTGGCCGACGACAAGGCCATCTACCGCTACGTCGAGCGCATCATCAAATACTACCTGGATCAGGACGCCATCATCCCCAACGTGCCCACTTACGTTTGCACGCACGAGGACGACTGCGCCTACGTGCTGTCGCACCTGGAGCAGCTGGTGGTGAAGGCGACCGACGGCGCGGGCGGCTACGGCATGCTGGTCGGCCCGCACTCCACCGCCGCCGAGCGTGTGGACTTCGCCGAGCGTATCAAGAAGAACCCGCGCGGCTACATCGCGCAGCCCACGCTATCGCTGTCGCGCGTACCGACCATCGTCGGAGACCGCATCGAAGGGCGCCACGTCGATCTGCGCCCGTACGTGCTGTACGGGCAGAAGATCCAAGTGACCGCCGGCGGGCTGACGCGCGTGGCATTGAAGAAGGGCTCGCTGGTCGTCAACTCGTCGCAAGGCGGCGGCAGCAAAGACACCTGGGTACTGGCATCGTGAAGCACATAGACGAATCCCCCCCACTGAACGTGGTTGCCCCGCTGCGAAGGGCCGCTGGAACATGCTGAGCCGGGTCGCTGACGCGTTGTACTGGACCAGCCGCTACGTGGAGCGAGCCGAGAACGTGGCTCGCTTCATCGACGTGAGCCTGAACTTGATGCTCGAGAGCTCGGCGCACGGTGAGCGCGACTGGGCTTCCTTGGTCCTCACCACGGGCGACCAGGAGTTCTTCGAGAAGAAGTACGGCACCGCCACGCCAGCCAACGTCACGCAGTTTTTGACGTTCGACGAGGAATACCCCAGCTCCATTTGGTCCAGCGTGTCGCGTGCCCGCGAGAACGCGCGCAGCGTCCGCGACATCATCTCGCGCGAGATGTGGCAGGAGCTGAACGAGTTCTACCTGATGGTGCAGCAGGCGGCGATCCCCGACGCCCAGCCGGAGGACTTAATCGACTTCTGCGCGCGCGTGAAACGCGCCGGAATCTATTTCGAAGGCGTCACCAACGCTACGCTGTCACGAGGCGAAGCCTTTCACTTCGCCCATTTGGGACGCATGCTCGAGCGCGCAGACAAAACCTCACGCATTTTGGACGTGAAGTACTTCTTGCTGTCGCCGGGGCAAGTTCAATCCCACGCGCAATCGCAATCGCAATCACAGTCACAGTCGCAATCGGCCGGCGCACAAGTGCAGGTGCAGAACGGCAACGGCGTCGACACCAACGCCGACCAGCTGGGCTGGACGACGCTGCTCAACTCCGCCAGCGCACTGCAGATGTACCGTCAGATTTGGCACGTCACGACGCCGCAGTCGGTGTCGGAGTTCCTGCTGCTGGATCGCAACTTCCCGCGCAGCATTTTGCGCTGCGTGCGCCGCGCACAAGAAAGCCTGCACTCGGTCTCGGGCGCGCCGCTCGGTTCGTTCGAGAGTGAGGCCGAACGGCTCGTGGGCAGGCTCCGCTCCGAGCTCGAGTATGCGAAGATCGAAGAGATCATGGAGCAAGGGCTGCACCAGTACCTCGACGGTCTGCAGGGGCAGCTCAACGAAGTGGGCTCCGCCGTTTCGGCGCAGTTCTTCGAGTTTTAGTCACCGCTCGTTAGGTTTCGAAATCATGGCCATTCGTGTCGCGCTTACCCACAAGACTAGCTACCGCTACGCAACGCCGGCGCTGCTCGGCGCGCAGGTCGTGCGGCTGCGGCCGGCACCACATACGCGCACGCCCGTGCTCAGCTACTCGCTGCGCATCGAGCCCCGCGAGCACTTCTTGAATTGGCAGCAAGATCCGCAGGGTAATTTCCTGGCGCGCATCGTGGTGCCCGAGCGCACCAACGTCTTCTCCGTCAGCGTCGATCTCGTGGTGGATCTCGAAGCCATCAACCCGTTCGACTTCTTCGTCGACGAGAGCGCGGACAAGTGCCCCTTCGTCTACTCACCGCAGCTCGTGCGCGAGCTCGCCCCGTACCTCGTCAAGGGTGAGCGTGGCCCCATCTTCCGCGCGTTGATGTCGCAGCTCGATCTGAAGCCGCGCGTCACGGTCGACTTCTTGGTCGACGTGAACCGAGCTGTGCGCGAAGCCGTCGACTACGTGATTCGGATGGAGCCGGGCGTGCAAACGCCGGAAGAAACGCTCGAAAAGGGCCGCGGCTCCTGCCGCGACTCGAGCTGGCTGCTGGTGCACGTGCTGCGCGAGCTCGGCATCGCGGCGCGCTTCGTTTCTGGTTACCTGATTCAGCTGGTCGCCGACCAAAAGCCGATCGGTGAAGGCGCCGCGGGCCCCGACGCAGATTTCACCGATCTGCACGCCTGGGTCGAAGCCTACGTGCCGGGCGCCGGCTGGATTGGGCTGGATCCGACGTCGGGTCTGTTCGCCGCCGAAGGCCACATTCCGCTGGCCTGCTCGCCCGAGCCGTCGTCGGCCGCGCCCATCGAGGGCGGGCTGTTCGAGAAAATCGAGACCGAGTTCGCCTTCGAGATGAAGGTTGAGCGAGTCATCGATCGTCCGCGGGTCACCAAGCCGTACACCGAAGAAGAGTGGCAGGCGTTGGTTGCGTGCGGCAAAGAGGTCGACAGGCGCCTGTTCGAAGGCGACGTGCGGCTCACCATGGGCGGCGAGCCTACCTTCGTCAGCAGCCGTGAGCCCGACGCGCCCGAGTGGAACACCGCGGCCATGGGCGGCAACAAGCAAGAGATGGGCGATCGCCTGTTGCGACGCCTGCACGACGCGTGGCAGCCGGGCGGCTTCTTGTTTCACGGTCAGGGCAAGTGGTACCCGGGTGAGCAGCTGCCTCGCTGGGCGCTGTCGTGCTTCTTTCGCCATGACGGCGTACCCACCTGGCAAGATCCGTCGCTAATCGCGCTTGCGGGCAGCAACCAGGGACACGGCTCCGAGCATGCCGAGCGCTTCGTCAAGCGCCTGACCGAGCTGTTGTCGCTCGAGCAGCCTGGCACCATGCCGGCCTACGAGGACGCGTGGTACTACCTGTGGCGCGAGCGCCGATTGCCCACCAACGTCGATCCGCTCGAGTCGAAGCTCGACGAGCCGTTCGAGCGTGAACGCCTGACGCGCATCTTTCGCCAAGGCCTGAACAAGGTCGTCGGCTACGTGCTGCCGCTGGCGCATTGGGGCGGCTGGGTCAGTGGTCGCTGGTTCCTGCGCGACGAGCACTGCTTCTTGATTCCGGGTGATTCGGCGGCGGGCTTCCGCTTGCCGCTCGACTCCCAGCCGTGGGCAGAAATGCAGGATCGCGGGCACGAGCCGCCGCTCGATCCGTTCGCGCCGCGCGGGCCCTTGCCCCGCCACTACCAGTTTCCGGTCGGGCCACGGGGCGCGCAAGCGTCGCCGCAGGTCTTCAGCGGCAGCGCCGAACCGCGCACGTTCGACCGCGGTCGTCTGGGCGCGGCTGCCGGTGCGGGTGCCGGTCTGGGCTCGCGTCCGCCCCAGCCGGGGTTCGACGCGCTGGGTGTGCGCCGTTCAGCGCCGACCGCTTTCGAGTCGGCCAGCGGCATCGTCCGGACAGCGCTCGTGGCCGAGCCACGCAACGGCATCCTGTGCATCTTCATGCCGCCGGTCGCGACGCTCGAGGCATACCTCGAGCTGGTGGCGGCCATCGAGGTCACGGCCAAAGAGCTGGCCATGCCGGTGCAGCTGGAAGGCTACCCGCCGCCCGAAGATCCGCGGCTCGGCAACTTCAAGGTCACCCCCGATCCGGGCGTGATCGAGGTCAACGTACCGTTCGTGCGTTCGTTCCCGGAGTTGGTGAAGCAGACCGAGGTGCTTTACGACGAAGCGCGGTCCGAGCACTTGGTGGCCGAAAAGTTCGAGCTCGACGGCGCCCACATCGGCTCCGGTGGCGGCAACCATTTCGTGATGGGCGGCGCTACCGCCGCCGACAGTCCGTTTTTGCGCCGGCCCGACCTGCTCGCCAGCTTGCTGGCGTTTTGGCACAATCATCCCGCGCTTTCGTACCTTTTTTCAGGTCGTTTCATCGGACCCACCTCGCAAGCTCCGCGCACCGACGAAGCTCGCGACGACACCGTTCACGAGCTGCAACTGGCGATCTCGCGGCTGCCAGCGCGTGGCGTCGATTGCCCGCCTTGGCTGGTCGATCGCATCTTCCGCAACTTGCTGGTCGACGTGACCGGCAACACGCACCGCACCGAGATCTGCATCGACAAGCTCTACTCGCCCGACGGCCCCACGGGGCGCCTCGGCTTGGTGGAGCTGCGTTCGTTCGAGATGCCGCCTCACGCGCGCATGTCGTCGGCGACCCAGCTCTTGATCCGCGCCCTGTTGGCGTCGTTTTGGGAGCAGCCGTACCAGCAGCCCTTGGTCAAATGGGGCACGCAAGTGCACGACCGCTTCCTGTTGCCGTACTTCGTGGATCTAGACTTTCAAGACGTGCTCGGTGAGCTGTCGCGGCGTGGCATCTCGCTCGACCCGGCTTGGTTCCGGCCGCATTTCGAGTTTCGCTTCCCGCTGTTGGGCAGCGTCGTCAAAGATACGACGCAGCTCGAGCTGCGCGGCGCGCTGGAACCGTGGAACGTGCTGGGCGAAGAGAGCGCTGCCGGCGGTCAGGCGCGCTACGTCGACTCGTCGCTCGAACGCCTGCAGGTGCGGGTATTCGGGGTCGCCCCGGAGCGGCACCTGATCGCCGTGAACGGCGTGGAGGCGCCGCTCGTCCCGACCGGGACGCGCGGTGAGTACGTGTGCGGCGTGCGCTACCGCGCGTGGCAGCCACCGTCGTGCCTGCATCCGACCATCGGCACGCACGGACCCTTGCGCTTCGACCTGTACGACCGCTGGAACCAGCGCGCGATTGCTGGCGCGACCTACCACGTGGTCCACGCAGGTGGCCGGGCGAATGACGACCGACCGGTCAATGCGGCCGCGGCCGAGGGCCGCCGAATCGCGCGTTTCAACGGCTTTGGGCACAGTCAGGGCACGTTCTCTCCGCGTTCGGTGCGGGTGAATCCTGACTTTCCGATGACGCTGGATTTGCGCTGGATCCCGTGATTCGGGGCGCAGATCGACACGGGCCAGCTTCTTCGCTTACAAGGGGCAACGTGGAGCAGTCGCAGAGCCAGGAGCGCCGCTCGAGCCTGCCGCCGTCGAAACGCGCCGGCAGCTTCGACGAGCTGCGCGAGGTCACGGGCGAGATCCGCCCGCACCAGCGGCCGCTGACCAGCTTCCTTGAGAGTAAGGAGCCTCGCGAGCTCGAAGAGCTCAGCCGCGTCGTGCGCCAGCGCATGACCCAGCAAGAGGTGACGTTCAACATCTTGGGCGTCCCCGAGGGCACCAACCGGCCGTGGCAGCTCGACGCCGTGCCGCTGGTGCTCGACCGCGCCGAGTGGCAGACGCTGTCCGTCGGCTTGCGGCAGCGCGCGCGGCTTTTGGATGCAGTGCTGCGCGACTGCTACGGTCCGCAGCAGCTGCTCAAAGATGGGCACTTGCCCGCCGAGCTGGTGGTCGGCCACCCAGAGTTCTTGCGCGCGTGTCACGGCTGGCAGCCGCTCGGCGGACAGTGGTTGCACCTGTACGCGGCGGACGTGGGGCGCGATCCGACCGGCAGGTTTCGGGTGTTCTCGGATCGCACGCAAGCCCCGACCGGCGCCGGCTACGCGCTCGAGAACCGCTTGGTGCTCGGCCGTACGCTGCCGGACCTGTTTCGCGAGTACAAGGTGGAGCGCGTCGCGGGCTTCTTCGCCAAAGTGCGGCGCGCCGTCGAAAGCTTGGCGCCCCCTGGCACGCGAGGCCAGCCGCGCGTCGTGCTGCTGTCGGCTGGTGCCCGTGACGAAAGCTCGTTCGAGCACGCATACCTCGCGCGCTACCTTGGCTACGAGCTTGTCGAAGGGCGCGATCTCAGCGTGCGCGGCGGCTTCGTCTACTTGAAGACGCTGTCCGGCCTACGCAAGGTGGACGTGGTGCTGCGCCGCATCGGTGACGCCTGGTCCGACCCGCTCGAGCTGCGTGAAGACTCGCTCGGCGGCGTGGCGGGGCTCACGTCGGCGGCGCGCGCTGGCAACGTCGGCCTCGCCAACCCGCTCGGCGCCGTGATCGGCGAAACGCCCGCCTGGAAGGCCTATTTGCCGCAGCTCTGCCGGCATTTGTTCGGCGAAGACCTGCTGCTGGACTCGGTGTCGACGCTCTGGTGCGGTGATCCGCAATCCTTGCAAGAGGTTTTGGCGCGTCCCGACGACTTCGTGATCAAGCCGGCGTTCGGCGATCGCCGCGGCGAGCCGTTCTTCCCCGCTCAGCTCGGTAGCGACGCGCGGCGCGAGTTGTTCGATCGCTTGCGCTTGCACTCCGGCGACTTCGTAGCCGAACGTTGGCCGGAGCTGTCGGGGTTGCCGGTGCTGGATCGAGGCTCGCTTTCGACCGGCACCGTGGCCTTCCGCTCGTTTTTGGTGCGCGACGGCGCCGACTACGACGTCATGCCAGGCGGCTTGGCGCGCATCAACGAGGCTCCCGATGGCTTGTTCCTAGCCATCAAGAGCAACGCCTACAGCAAGGACGTGTGGATCCCGGCGGCGCCAGGCAGCGCCGAGCCCGCGCTGCCCGCGATGCCCGATCAGCGGGTCGAGCTGCAGCGCGGTGGTTTGGATCTGCCGAGCCGTTTGCTCGACGATATCTTCTGGCTCGGACGCTACGTCGAGCGCGTGGACTCGACGGCCCGCCTGGCGCGCGCCGGGTTCGAGCGCATCGGGTCGGAAGCTGGCCCCGACGCGCCGCTCATCCTCTCGGCCATCATCGATACCTTGGGTCGCATCGGCGTGGTGCCGCGCACCGCGACCGCCAGCTCCCCGGCGGCTCAAGCGGCGGCCGAGCCACCTTCCACCGAGGCGCTGCTTTATGGCCTGGTCGGAAGCCGGGTTGCGCAAGAAGGCCTGCCGTCCATGCTGGGGCGTATTCATGGCCTGACGTTGAGTGTGCGCAGCCGCTTGTCGCGCGACGCATGGCATGTCCTGCGGCGCTTGACCCGAACTCTGGCGGCGGTCGACGCGGCGTCGCTGACCAGCCCGGTCGTTGCCATCGAAGCCATCGATCAGCTGATTTTTGGCTTGGCGGCAGTGAGCGGTACGACCCTGGACAACATGGTCCGCGGCCACGCCTGGACGTTCCTGGACTTGGGGCGGCGCGTGGAGCGTGGAGCGTACATGCTGCAGCTGCTGCAAGCCTTCTTGGCCCCGGGCGCGACGCGCCTGCACATGGAGGCCTTGCTGGAGGTCGCCGACAGCTTGCTCACCTACCGAGCGCGCTATCTTTCCAGCTTGCAAGCCGCGCCCGTGGTCGACTTGCTGCTCACCGACACCACCAACCCGCGCTCGGTCGCGTTCCAGGTCGAGCTGGCCAAGGACCATTTGCGGCGCCTGCCCGGTCAGCAAGGCGTGGTGCGCGGTCGCGCGGAGCGCCGCATGATCGCGCTCGAGAGCATCCTGCTCACGGCCGACATCGAGCAAGCCTGTGCCGGTGACGGCGCCGGATTGCGACAACTGCTGGAAGACGCGCTGAACCTGTTCTGGCAGCTGTCCGACGACATCAGCGCTACCTGGTTTTCGCACCTTTCCAAGGAGCGCGCGGTGTCGCCGCCGCATTGGGTCAACGAAGACTTGGAGGCGACGTGAGGCGCTACCGCGTCACCCACACGACGCGCTACGAGTACGAAAGCCCCGTGCTGCACGCCACTCACGCGCTGCACCTGGAGCCACGCGGCCTGGCGCACCAGCGTGTGCTCGAGAGCCGCCTCAAGATCACGCCACAAGAGGCCGAGCTTCAGAGCGGCCGCGACTACTTCGGCAACGCCACGCATTTCGTCGAGGTGCTAGCCCCGCACGAAGTGCTCGAAGTCACGAGCGAGAGCCGCGTCGAAGTGGCGCCGCCGCAGCTCGAGCTCACGCCAGCCACGCGTTTGTCCTGGGAAAAAGTGCGCGAGCAGCTGGAGCGCGATCGCACTCTTTTGGCCGCGCGCGAGTTCTGCTTCGACTCGCCGCTGGTGCGCAGCCACCAAATGCTGGCCGACTACGCGGCGCCCATGTTCTCGCCGGGCCGCCCGTTCGTCGACGCGGTGGGCGAGCTCTCCGAGCGCATCTTTCGCGAGTTCAAGTACGAGCCGCTAGCCACCGACGTGAGCACGCCGCTGGCGCAGGTGCTGCGAGAGCGCCGGGGCGTCTGCCAAGATTTCGCGCAGCTGGCGGTCGGCTGCCTGCGCTCGCTCGGCTTGGCCGCGCGTTACGTCTCGGGCTACCTCGAGACGGAACCGCCCGCCGGTCGCCCACGTCTCATCGGCGCCGACGCGTCGCACGCTTGGGCCTCGGCCTACCTACCTGCGCTCGGCTGGATCGACTTCGACCCGACCAACGCCGTTTTCCCTGGTGAACGCCACGTCACGGTCGCGTGGGGGCGCGACTTCAGCGACGTGAGTCCGCTTCGGGGAATCGTGCTTGGGGGCGGGCAGCACAGCTTGAGTGTGGCGGTCGACGTGGTTCCCGAGGAGTAGGTTGTGTCTGCGATTCCCCGAAGCGGGTTTGGTTTTCATTGCCATGGGGGCCGCTGAGGGGGCGGAGCGACTCGTTTGACCTGAGGCGCAGCGGGCGCTCGGCCTCGCCGAGTTTGTTCACGCCGGTCTTCTGTGGAGGATCGTGATCTGATCTCGCCAAGGTGTGGTTGAGGGCGATCCAGCTCGCGCCTTGCGCTCGCGCATCTCGTTCAGCAATCAGGGCGTTGGGGCAGCAGCCGCTCTCGAAAGCGATAAAGTCTTCTGCAGGTCGAGCGTGTTTTGCAATCCGCCCGGTTTTTGCGAGCCGTGAGTCTTCTGCAATCCGCGCGTCTTGTTCGAGTCGCGAGTTTGCTGCGAGTCGGGGGAGCGGCTGCGAGCCGCGTGTCTGCAGAAAGCGTACGGCTGCTGCGAGTCGCGAGTTTGCTGTAGGTCGGTGGAAGCCCCTTTCTCGCCCTGGCTCTCGTCTGCTGTTGCGCTTGCGCGTGCTGCGGTTCTCACATTTGCTGCTGCTCTCGCATCTGCTGCCGCCTTCGTTCACTCGGCTACTGCTGCGGCGATCACGAGCCCGCTTGCGGGCGAGTTGGGTCGAGGTCACCCGACCTTGGCGTGCGCAGATCACGATCCGCGAATGAAGGACGGTTTGGGGTAACTCGGCGAGGCCGAGCGCCCGTTTCGCATCAGAACGCGAGGATCGCTACTCGCTGTCAGTCGCCCCATGGCAATGAAACAAAACCCGTCACTAATTTGGGCTTCGCCCAAATTAGTGACGGCCGCCGAGCTGCGTGAACTCGGCGGCCGTCGGTTGCCGCGTATGTATTGGGTTGTGTTTTTTTCGGTCTATCTGCTGTCGTAACTGGCCTTTGGGCGAGGAGTCCCTCCGGCCGAGGGTGAGCTGTTATTGGCCCCCTGCTGCGTGGGCCGAGTAGAGATCACGGCCGCTGGGGCCGCCTGGTGCTTCGTCCGGGAGGCTGATGCCCGGATCGCCGACGTAGCCGTCGACGCCCATTTCTGGAACATCGAGCCCGGCGAGTTCGACCTCGGCCGAGACGCGGTTCCCCATCAACTTGCCAATGATCAAGAAGGAGGTGCCGGCCATCAGGCTCACGTAGGCGATGTTGGCGCCGATGCCGATGAGCGAAGCCGTGAGTTGCCCGCTGTCGCCGTAGAAGAGACCTTTGACCGGCCCGGCGACGCCGTTCAGCCCTTCACCGTAGGTGCCATTGGCGAACAGACCGACCGCGATGATGCCCCAGGTGCCGTTGCAGCCGTGAACGGCGATTGCGCCGACTGGGTCGTCGATCTTCAGCGTGTTCTCGACGAACAGCGCAGCGGCGATGACCAGCATGCCGGAGACTGCCCCGATGAAGATGGAGGTGCCCGCGCTGACGAACGCGCACGGCGCCGTGATGGCCACGAGCCCTGCAAGCATGCCGTTGCACATCCACGTTGGATCGGGCTTGCCGAACTTGAGCTTGCCGTAGATGGTCGCGGCAAGCGCGCCCGAGGCTGACGCGAGCATGGTGTTGACAGCCACGATCGCGAAGCGGTTGTCGCTGGCTGCCAGCGTGGAGCCCGGATTGAAGCCAAACCAGCCGAAGCACAAGATGAAGGTGCCCAGCACCGTCATCGGAATGTTGTGGCCGGGGATCGGGTTGGGGGAGCCGTCGGCGTTGAACTTACCGATGCGCGGTCCAAGCAGCTTGCAGGTGATGAGCGCGGCTACTCCGCCCGTCATGTGCACCACCGAAGACCCCGCAAAGTCGACGTGGCCGTGACCGAGC
>DATAKF010000340.1:0-19197 GCA_036261775.1 Polyangiaceae bacterium
AATGGCCATTCAGGAGCGGCGAGCCGCGCCAGTATAGCCCGACCACGGGACTGCTCCCAGGCCTCCGCTCAGGGCCCGTACTGCACGCCCGTAACGTTCAGCGCGGCCCGCCCGGCCTGCAGCGCCCGCACCCGAATCTCGATCTGATCGGCGGGCAGTAAGGCGTACGGACCCGCGCCGAGCCCCCAGCAGACGTCGGGCGTCGGTGACAGCGAGCCAGCGATGACCGGGTAGATGCAGCCGTCTTTGCCTTGCGCGCGCACCAGCGCAATCTCGAGCGAGCCGCCGGTGCCGCTGCCCTGTACGCTGAGCGAGCCGATATTCTGCGCGGTGCTGAAGCGAAAGAAGATGGCGCCGATTTGGTCGGCACCCAGAAAGTCGAACTCGGCCAGCGCCGACGCCCCCGTGACCGAAAACGCACTCACGTATTGGGCGGTGGCGTCGTTGGCCAGCGCATCGAGCGCGTACACGCCGGTCGTCTCGCAGCAGGTGGGGCACGAGGTGACGAGCGCGCAGCCGGCGGGGTCCGGCGGAAACGGATCGACCGGCGTGGTTCCACCGCTGCCGGTGCCCGCGCTACTGGTGCCGCCGCTCGCTTTGCCGGCGCTGCCGTTCGACCCGCCGAGCGTGAACGAGCCGCCCATCGTGGTCGGTTGGCCAGCGCTTCCGCCACTTGCCTTGGCGCCTTCGGGCAAGTCGGGGGCGCCGCCCACCTCGAGCTGCCCGCCTTGCCCGAGCGGCGCGCCACCGATGCCTTGAAGGTCGAGGCAGATCCCTGCAAGACAGGTGAGCGCGTCGTCGCACGTGTCGTTCGCGTAGCAGAAGCACGCTTCCGCACCCGTCTTGCACGGCGCTTGATTGCCGTTCTTGTCACCGCCACACGCCGCCACCGTAATCAGCACGACACCAGACATCCACGCTCCCAGGCACCACTTCTTCATCGCATTTCCTCCGGGCGCGGCAGCTCGCGAGGGCCGAGCCTGCGCCAAGTTTTCGAACTCGGACGCCGCTGGGTGCACGGCGCGTGCCTCGCCGCCTCGGCGCGTTTTGTCGGAGGAAATGGGGTCGAGCAGGCGTCCAGCGACCGCGCGGACATGTCCAGACAGGGCCGTGGACGTCCGGCTGCGCGAACCACGGAATACGGGGCCTCGCCGCGCGAAGCCCCGTATCGCCTGAGCGTGGTTACGGCGCTGCGATTTCCTTTTCGAGCTCGTCGAGCTTTGCTGTCAGGTTCGCTGCCGTGATTTCTTTGTCGGCGTCGGCTTCGTACTGCTCTTCTACGGGCAGGCTCGCGACATCGACGACCGGCTCGGGGGCAGCAGGAGCGGCGGCCGCCGGCACCGCTGGGGCGGCAGATGTGACGGCCGGCGTGGTTTCGGGCGCCGGCGCGGGCGCTTCCTTCTTTTCGCAGGCGCTGAGCGTGAGCAGCCCGAGCGCTGCGAGCGTCATCATGCGGCGCATCATTTGTCCGCTCCTTTCTCTACGGCAACAGGGGCAGGTGGCGCTTCGGGCGCGGCCGAAGCCGCTGCCGAGCCAGCCGGCGCGCCCACCTTGAAGCGATCCATGGCCGCTTGATGGCGCGCGTTCTCCTTGTCCAGCAGCTTTTGAACGCGCTCCTTCAGCTTGTCCTTGTCTTTGACGACTTCGGTCTCGGCCAGCACCATGGCTCGATTCAAGCGCGCCATGCGCCGAGCGTGATGCTCGAGCTCTTGGCGAGCCGCCGGCGAGGCCAACGCGGCGCCGTGGCGCGCTTTGAGCTCTTCGCGGTGCGCCTTCGCGCGATCCTCACGATGCTCGCGGAGCTCGCTCAAGCGCTCTTTGAGGTCCCCCTTCGAGAGCTTGCCGGACTTCAGCTCGGCGAAGAGCTCGTGCATGCCGTGCCGACCAGGGCCACGGCCTTCGCGCGCCTTGTCTTTGTCTGGACCCTTGTCCTTGTTGGCGGCCTTGTCCGGCGCATCGGCTGCGTGGTCGTGCTTCTCAGGACCTAGGTTACCCAGTTTACCTGGCCTACCGTGCTCACCCTTGTCGGGCCGAGCGTCGCCTGGTGGTGGCTTGCCTTTGCCAGCAGGGGCCGAGCCCGCTGGGCCGTCGCCTGCGTACGCCGAGCCGATGCTGAGCGCAGTCGCGAGCGCTAGCGCTCGCAGCGCCAATTGCTGCTTCGTCATGGAGCCTCCGGGTTTTCTCGACTCGGTCCTTCCGAGTCGCCGCCACGTTAGTGGGAGCAGGACGGGCAGCTCAATGATCGCGAGCGTTGTTTCTCGCCACAGCGCCAGAAGCTCAATGCTCTTTGGCAGTTCCGCGTGAACGTCCGCCGACGGGCCGGCGATTGCTCGGTCGAATTCTCATCGATTGGAGTCGGTTTGCGCCGTCACGATGCGTTGATCGCGCGGCTGGTGACCGAGCCGCACGTCGATGCTGGGGTGGCGCTTCACCAGCGCTTCGAGTTGATCGAGGCTGGTGGCGCTGGTTGGCTTGTCTTTCGAGAAATTGCCTGGCTCCACGCTGTGGTCCCAGCCCCACGCAGTGTGGCAGGCGTCACCGACCATCAACACCGGGCCTTTGGGGGTGCGAGCCAGGTACGCGGTGCTGCCTGGCGTGTGACCGGGCACGTGCAGGGCCCACAACGAGCCATCTTCGAACACGTCGACCACGCCTGCAAAGCGCCCCGCCGGATCGGGCCGGAATTGCCACTCGGCGATGGTGTTCTGTCCTTCTAGGGCGCGGTCGGTGATGGGGCGGGTGAACAGGTTCAGGAAGCCGCCCGAGCGCGCTTCGCCCGGGCCCGTGAACACCGGCGTGCCGCGCGGCACGTCGCGCATGCCCATGATGTGGTCGAGGTGCAGGTGCGTCATGAAGACGCCGGCAAGCGGCTGCGGTTGCTGACCGAGCCAGGTCTCGAGGTCGACGTTCACGCGCACGGTGTCGACCTTGGCGAGCTTGGCAAACGCGCCGCGCACGAGCGCGCGCTCCGGGTCGGTCTTGAAGGCTCGTTCGACGCCCGTGTCGACGATATACAGCCCGCGCGTCGGGTGGCGGAGCGCGTGGAAGTAGATGATCACCGGTTGCTCGCCTTCCGGGAGACCGGCCGCCTTGGCGTCGGGGTGATCCAGGTTCAGCATGCCTTCGAGCGGCACTTGCCAGGTGGCGGAGGCGACGCTCTCGACCTCGATGGGGCCGGGTTGTTCGAGCGAGGCTTCCAGTTGGCTCGCCGACGCCGGGGCGCCCCAGCGCGCTTCGCCCGTCGGGTGTCCGCACACGACGCAGCCTTGGCTGAGCAGGGCGGCGTTGAGCATCAGGCAGAGACTCGAGAGAATGTAGAGCTTGCGGTCGGTCATGCCCTGAACCTAGGCATTCCGAATTGAACTGAGAACTGACCAAGTTTGGATGTTACCATCCGAAAATGGATATCAGCTGGGACGATGTGCGGCTGTTTTTGGCTGTCGCCGATCACGGCAGCCTGACCGAGGCGGCGCGTCACCTGCGTGTGGGGCAGCCGACCGTGAGTCGCCGTTTGGCCGAGCTCGAAGAGAGTTTGGGTTATCCGCTGTTCGATCGCAGCGTCGAGGGGACGACCCTGACCAGTCAGGGCGAGCGTTGGCTCGAGCCGGCGCGACGCATGGCCGAATGGGCCGGGGAGCTCAGTAGCACGGCCGAGCTCGGCGACTCGGCGCCCGCGGGCGTCGTGCGCATCACGGCGCCGCCGGGGGTGGCGTTCGACTTCGTGGCGCCGTTCGCGGGGCTGGTAAAGGACAAGTACCCGCAGATTCAGCTGCAGGTGATGGCGCGCGTGGAGTACGTCGACCTGGGGCGGCGCGAAGCCGACATTGCCTTGCGCTCGCGACCGCCGACGCAGCGTGACCTCACGCTGGTGCATACCTTCACGCATTTGAACGACGCCTTCGTGAGCAAGAGCTACCGCAAGAAGCTGCCCAAGAAGCCGAGCATGAGCGACATCGACTTCATCGCTTGGGGACCGCCGTTCGAGCAGTTTCCGCCCAACCCCCAGCTGGCCGCGCTGATCCCCAACTTTCGCCCCGCGTTCGCGGCTGACGACTACGTGGTGCAGCTGCGCGCGGCCGAGGCAGGGCTGGGAGCGATGTTCCTGCAGAAGGTGCGGCACCGCTTCAACCGCGACAGCACCCTGGTGCCGCTGGGGCTGGACCTGGGACCGCACGCTACCGGTAGCCTGCACGTGGTGTGCGCAAAATCCGCCCTTGGCGTTGCCCGAGTTCGCGCCGTGGCCGAGCTGCTGAAAGACGAGCTGATCCACGCCGAAAAGCTGTCGAAGGCGGCGTTTGGCTGAGACGAGGGCAGGCGGCGTTTCGGCGCCTGGTGACCCGGGCCGCTGGTGATACAGTCCGCCCCGATCAGCCCCATGACCAAGCTCTCCGTCAACGTCAACAAGGTCGCTACCTTGCGCAACACGCGCAGCCTCGAGATCCCGAGCTTGGTCAAGCTGTCGCGCCTGGCGCTCGACGCTGGCGCCGCCGGCATCACCGTGCACCCTAGGCCCGATCAGCGCCACATTCGCCCGGGCGACGTGGTCGAGCTGGCGGAGCTTTTGAAGTCATATCCGGCGGCCGAGTACAACATCGAGGGCAACCCGTTCCACGGGCTCGTCGAGCATTGCGAGCGCGTGCGACCGCAGCAGGCCACGCTGGTGCCCGACGCTCGCGAAGCCTTCACCTCGAACCACGGTTGGAACTTGGTGGAGATGGAGCCGGCGTCGCGCGCCGCTTTGGCCCGCAGCGTGGCGGACCTGAAGGCGCTGGGCTGCCGGGTCAGTCTGTTCCTGGATCCCGTTGCGGAGATGATGCCGATCGCGCGAGATCTGGGCGCGTCACGCGTCGAGCTTTATACGGAGCCGTATGCGGCTGCGGCGGCTGCCGGGCGCGCGGCGGAGTCGATCGCGGTTTACGGTCGCGCTGCGGCGGCTGCTCGCGCGGCTGGGCTCGGCGTCAACGCCGGCCATGACTTGAGCCTGGACAACTTGGGCGCTTTCGTGAAGGGCGCTGGACCGATCGACGAAGTTTCGATCGGGCACGCCCTGATCGCCGACGCGCTCGAGCTGGGCATGGCCGAGACCGTGCGTCGTTACCTTGCGCTGTGCTGAGAGCGGAGTGTCAAGCGGCGCCTGACACGCGCGGTTGACAGAGCGGTGAGGCGTGAGGATTGCATCGAGAAGGGCCGGGCGCGACCTACTTGCGCACGACCTTCAGCTGGCTGACGCCGAAGCCGACGCGGTCGATCCAGGTGCCAGAGGTTCCGAGCAGGCGGCTGCCGACGAGCCCTTCGGGCGCGGTGGACGAGGCGAACCAAGCGGTGCCGTTGGCGATGCTGCCGCTGGCGGGCGCAAGCTCTTTGGCGCCTTCCCAGGTCACGCTGAGCTCTTCGCCGTGTTCGTTCAAGACGAGCTTGGCGCAGGTCAGCCAGATGCGCGAAGTGACGGCCAAGATCGTGCCGTCACTCGGCGTGTAATACTGCTGCGCCAGACGAATACCGACCAGCGCGTCGTCGTTCGGGCACATCAGCCGCGTCGGCCAATCTGGCGACGCTCCTGGGTGAGGCGCGAGGGTGTGCAGGGCGCCCAGCGCGACCCGATACCCATGCTCGGCGTTGTCGCTGAGCTCGAGCGAAAGGGGCCGGCAAAGCCCGTGAATTTGCGACAAGAACGCGCCCATGGTGACGCCGACGCCGGCCAGTACTTCGCCATCGCCGCAGTCGTCGGTGAAGGCCGAGCCGCCTGGGCTATCGCCTAGCAAGGGCAGATCTTTGGCGAAGGTGGTGCTGATGCCGGCCGGGCAACCCTCGTCGACCACGCCGTTGCAGTCGTCGTCGACCGCGTTGCAAGCTTCGGCGCCCGTTGCGACGCACGGCGTGGGCTCCGGCATCCCGCCGGCACCGGCGGAAGCGGGAGGTTCGCTCTCGCCGCCGTCGGCGTCACCCGCGGCTCCGCTGGATGCGGCGCCGCCCGGCGCAGCACCGCCGGGAGTCGTCTCCCTACCGCCCGCGCTTTCAGCGCCGCCTGCCGCAGCGCCAGCGCTCGTGGAGCCGGCGAAGCTCACGCCGTCGTCGAACAAGTGGGTGCCGCCGGAGCAGCCGCTCAGCAGAGCCAGCACCACGGTGACGTGCGGCGCGAGGCCGCGGAAGGAGAAGAAGCGCGTCGTCATGCGCGCACCTACAGCAAGCCACATGCCAGCCAGAACGCGCGCGCTTTGCCCGACGAGCGTCGAGTCGAAGCTGACATCGTCAACTCGAGGTTGACGCGCTCGCTCGCCAATACCGCAAAATGGCCGCTGAAAGTGGGCTTTTGCGCGAGCCCGTTGCCCTGGCTCGGCCCGTGGGCCACGATGCTCTGCAGTGCCTGGGATGCGAATGCCGAGCAGCTCGCGCTCTTTTCAGGACATCAAGTGGACGAGCACTCGATGAGCAAGGAATTCACGCGCGCCGCCGACCGCGTCCACGTGGTGCAGCACCAAAAGCTGCAGCTCACGGTCACCAAGGGTCCGGACACCGGCTTGACCGTCGATACGGCGGGCGCTTCCGTGCGCATTGGAACGTCGCCCGAGAACGACTTGGTGCTCAGCGACGAGACGGTCTCGCGCCGGCACTGCGAGGTCATGCTCACGGAGCGAGGGATCCGGGTGACCGACGCCGGTTCCACCAACGGCGTGATGGTCGGCAGCGTTTGGGTCGAGGACGCCACGTTTTCCAGCGCCACGGTGCTGGAGCTGGGCGATACGGTCATCAACGTAGTGCCGCTCTCCGAGCGCGTGGAGCGCGAACAGCTGGAAGCCAACGGCTTTGGCGACCTGCTCGGGCGCTCACCGAAGATGCGCGAGCTTTTTGCCGATCTCAGCCGCATTGCCGCGACAGATCTGAGCGTGCTCGTCGAAGGCGAGACCGGCACTGGCAAAGAGCTGGTGGCAGAGTCGGTGCATCAGAACAGCCACCGCTCGGCTGGCCCCTTCGTGGTCTTCGACTGCAGCGCGGTCGCGCCCACGCTGGCCGAGAGCGAGCTGTTCGGGCACGAGCGCGGAGCCTTTACGGGTGCCGTCGGCACGCGCGTCGGCGTGTTCGAACAAGCCGAAGGCGGCACCATCTTCTTGGACGAGCTCGGCGAGCTTCCGAAGGACCTGCAGCCCAAGCTGCTGCGCGTGCTCGAAAAGCGCGAGGTTCGGCGGCTCGGCGGCTCCAAGACCATCCCGGTGGACGTACGGCTGATTTCGGCGACGAACCGCAACCTGCGCGCGCAAGTGAAGCGCGGCGAGTTCCGGCAAGACTTGTATTACCGGGTCGCCGGCGCGCACGTCTACGTGCCGCCGCTGCGTGATCGCCCGGGCGACGTCACGCTGCTGGCCGAGAGTTTCCTGGCTCAAAACCAGCCGCCGCGCCGAGCCAGCGAAGTGCCCGAGCACGTGTGGGACATGTTCAAGTCCTACCGCTGGCCCGGCAACGTGCGCGAGCTGAAGAACGCCGTGCGCCGCGTGCTAGTCACGCCCGAGCGCGTCCTCGACACCGACTCGATGCCCGATTTGGCGAGCGCTGCTGCCGCTGCGGTCGCGAGCGCGGCGGGCCCGCTCGAACCGCTGCGCATCGCGCGCCGCAACGCCGCCGACGAGTTCGAGAAGCGCTACGTGGAGCACGTGCTGGGCAAGAGCGACGGCAACGTGACCCGCGCGGCTGCCATCGCCGAGGTTTCACGGCAGGTCATTCACAAGCTGATGACCAAGCACGGGCTGTAGAGGGAGATGCATCTACAGGTCTCGACGTCAGGAGAAGCAGTCGGCGGTAGTCGCTACCGCACGCTGGGGCGCCTGGGCTCCGGTGGCATGGCCGAGGTCGATTTGGCGCTGCAGACCGGCGTTGCCGGCTCGTCGCGCCTGTGCGTGTTGAAGCGCGTCCGCCGAGATTTGGCGGGGCGCCAAGAGTTCGTCAGTATGTTCTTCGAGGAAGCGCGCATCTCGGCTTCGCTCAACCACCCCAACATCGTGCAGATTTACGAGGTCGGGGGCGACGAGCGTGACTGCTTTCTAGCGATGGAGTTCCTGCGCGGCCGCTCCTACGCGCACGTGCAGAGCGTCTCTGCCGGAAAGACGCTCGATTATCGCGTCGATCTCGAGGTCATGCTCGCGACCTTGACCGGGCTCGAGCACGCCCACCAACGGCGCGATCTGGCGGGCGAGCCCATGCACCTGGTGCATCGCGACATTTCGCCGCCCAACTTGCTCGTCACTTACGAGGGTGAAATCAAGCTGCTCGACTTCGGGGTTGCGAAGGCCAAAAATTCGCTGGTCAAGACCGAGGCCGGCACGCTCAAAGGCAAGGTCGCCTACATGGCTCCCGAGGTCGTGGCGGGCAATCCCTTCGACGCGCGGGCAGATCTGTACGCGGTCGGGGTCATGCTGTGGGAAGCGACGGCGGGGCACGATCGCTGGCCAGGGCTGAACGACGTTGCCATCTTGGGCAAGCTGGCGCGCGGCGGCGAGGTCCCGGCGCCGGGCGCAGCCGCTCGCCTCTTGCCCGGCCTAGCCGACGAGATTTGCGTCAAAGCGCTGGCCGAAGATCCGGACGACCGCTACCAAAGCGCCGCCGAATTTCGCGACGCCATCTTGGAGCTGTGCGGCAGGCTAGGTGGACGGCTGGGGCAGGCGGAGCTGCGAGACTACATGCAGCGCCATTTTGCCGCCGATCGCCAGCGCGAAGAGCGCGAGATCGAAGCGGCCCTGCGCGGCGACCGCGCACCGAGCGGCGAGTCCGACGAAGCTGCGGCCGGGCACACCAAACGCGTCAAACGCCCCAGTGAGCGCCCGGCCCCCGGCTTCGAGAACGCCACGCCCGGCGTCGAAACGGACGCGCCGAGCCTCGAAACCACGTCGCCGAGGCGCTCGGGCGTGGCGCTGCTCGCGGCAGCCGCCGTGCTGCTGTTGCTGGGTGCGGGCCTAACTCGGCTGCTCACGTCTCGAGTACCCGCGCCGGTGGCGGACACCACGGACGCGGCAGCCAAGCCGCCCACGGCCGAGGTAGCGGTCATCACCGTGGCCTCCACGCCCGCCGCACCCGGCGAGCCCCCGAACCAAGCGACGCCCGACCAGGCCAAGCCCGCACCAGTCGAGCGCGCCCGGGCGGCCAAACCGGGTGCTGCGCCGCGCAGCCAGCCTGCGACGGCGGTGTCGAACAAAGGTAAGGCCCCAGCAGAGCGCGGTCTGCAGCTCGATCGCCAGGATCCATGGCAAGAGTGACGCGCGTCTGCGGAGTCGGCGCGCTATGCGTCGCGGCTAGCTTGCTCGTCGCGCCCCGCGCCGCGCAGGCTCAGGGCGCCGCGCCTTCCGCTGCCGATCGCATGGCAGCGCAAGACGCGTATCGGCACGCGCTCGAGCTGTTCGACGCTGGCCGTCACGCCGACGCGCTGGTCGACTTCAAGCGGGCGTACGCGCTCGCGCCGGCATTTCGCATTCTCTACAACATCGGGCTGTGCCAAGCGGCGCTGGGCGACTCGCTGGCAGCCGTCGAGGCGTTTTCCGGCTATTTGCGCCAAGGTGGCGCGCGCATCGAGCCACCGCGGCGCGCGCAGGTCGACGCCGAGATCGCGCGGCTTTCCAAGCAGCTGGCTTGGCTCACGCTCGAAGTGGTCGAGCCCGACGCGGAGCTGAGCATCGACGGCGCCGTGATCGGCAAAGGTCCGCTAACGCGCGAGCTGCGGCTCAACGCGGGGCGCCACGGCGTCGAAGTCCGCTCAGTCGACGGCACCTTGAAGACTCAAAGCGTGACGCTCGGCGCCGGCTCGGAGCAGCGGCTGCGCTTCGAAGCGCATGGCGTCAGCAGCAGCGCGGCTTCGGGAAGCCCTGACGGCGCGAGCCCCGCGACCGCGGCGCCTGTTGCGCCACACCGTGAGGTGCCGTGGCTGGCCTGGGGCGTGACGGGCGCGCTCGGCGTTTCGACGGCCATCACAGGCGTGGTCGCGTTGCGCGCCCACGGCGACGAGGAAGACCTGCAAGCCAAGCAGGGCGTGTCGCGCGCCGATTTGCTGGGCGCTCGCGACAAGGTCAAGAACTTCGCGCTGGCGACCGACGTCTTGCTGGCCTGTACCGTGGTTGCGACTGGCGTTTCGCTGTATTTGACGCTGAAACCCACGTCAGGCGACGCGCCGAGCACGGCTTTGTTGGTCAGCCCGGGGCAGCTCAGCTTGCGCGGGCATTTCTAGGTCTAGGTGCAGGTCGGCGCGTACTTGCCGGTGCAGGTCACCCCAGGCTTGCAGCAAATACCAATCATGGCGGCGCAAGCGCCGCTCTCGGTGCACTTGATGGTGGTCGTGGCGGCTGTGGTTTCGAACAGCGTGCCGCAGGATTGGATGCCGCCGCAGGCCACGTTGCAGGTCGCCGGCTCGTCCAGGCACTTGACCACCTTGCAGCTCTGCCCAGCTGGGCAGCCGATATCGCAGTTCGTGGCGCGGCAGACGATGTTGGAAATGGAACAAGAGTTGAGGCCCGCACAGTCGATGCTGCACGAGCTGCCGGCGCAATCGACCCCGCCTTGACAGGCGTTGTCAGCGCACGAAATGTCGCAGGACGAAGCTTTGCCGCAGTCGACAGGGGTGCCGTTGCAGCTCTTGCTACCGCACTCGACACGGCAGGGCATGCCGGCGGGGCAGTGCGGCGTGCAGTCGGTGCCGGTACAACCGATCACGCACACGCCGTCGGTGCAGCTGCCTTTGGCGGCGCTGCAAGCGGCCGCATTGCACGGGGGAGGACCGCTGCCGCCGTTGCCCGCGTTGCCGCCTGTGTTGCTACCGGCGGTCCCGGCGCCGCCCTGGCCCGCGCTACCGCCGCTGGAGCTGCCACCGCTGGCGTTGCCCGCGCTACCGCCACTATTCGCGCCGCTCGTCGTGGCTCCAGCCGAGCTGCCGCTGCTGCCGGTATGTCCGCCGCTCGGCGTGCTCTGCTTGCCGCCCGAGCCGGCCGTAGGCTCGACCACCGCGTCCTCCACACACACGCGCGCGCTCGTGTCGCAGACCCAACCGTTGAAGCCGAGCGCGGTGCAGTCGGCGTCCCGGCTGCATTGCTGCGGTTCGTCATTGAGTAACGCCGAGCACGCGACCGCAGTCACCGCTAGGACGGTGGTTAGCAGGAGCCGGGCTCGCTTCATCACTCTTCAACATAGCTCGGGTTCGAGGACCCGGGACAGCGATTCGGGCGCGGCCGTGGCAACGTTCTTGCTAACGCGCCCGGCGTGGACAGCCAAGACAGTGCCAGTAACGCTGTGGTCGAAGCGCGCAGTCCGGCTCCGCCGGTTCCGCCCCTGCAAGCAGAGGCTGCTTTTGCGACCCTGAAGGTCGCGCGCCGCGAGGCCATCGATCGCTTCGAAGCCGAGTACGTGCGCCAGCTCCTAAGAAGAACAGGCGGAAACGTCACCCGGGCCGCCAGCTTGGCCGACGTTTCGCGGCAAATCATCCACAAGCTGATCGCCAAGCACCGCCTGTAGCGGACCCGTCAAGCAGCGGTTGACGCCTGCGGTTGACACTGTTCACCGTCGCTTGACGACAGCGCCCGGTGGCGTCGTCTGGCATTCGCATCAGGTTAGGTGGTTCCAATGCCGGGATTTCACAGGGAGGCGGGGAGGCGGGGAGGTCCGCGAGTTTTTTCTTGTTTCGAGCCGAGCGGCGACGCTCGAAGACTGCGCAGTTACCGTTCGGCATCGCGCGGCTCGAACCCAAAAATTCTCGCCTCGCGGCTCTCCCCGCCTCCCCGTGAATCTCGAAGGCACTCGCGACGACCTGTCCAATATGGAAGCAGCCCGAAGCGTGCCGTTCAACGAGACCGAGCGACGGCACATGAGCTTCTGCAAGTCGGGCTGCATTTCGGCAGCCCAAAAGAGCGTTACGCAGCGCGGATCAGCACTTTGATGGGTTCGCGGACCGAGCCGGGTCGGAAATTGCGGATGCGCTCCAAGAAGGCGGGCGTGATCTCGTAGCCGCGCGCCACGAACAGCGTGCCGGTCGCCATCTTCACGTCGGCGGCCAGCACCATCCCGCTGCGCAGCGCGCCTACCGAGATGTCGCGGATCTTGTCGCCTTCCTTGCGCTGCCCGTACATGCCCAAAAACGCGGCCAACACCTGTGGCTCGTACTGGTCTGCCCGGCCCTTCAACGTGGTGAGCGCCATACCGCTGCTCAGGCCTTGCGCCTCGAGCGTGTCGAAGTCGACGGCCACGCGCAGGATTTGGCTGAGCCGCGCGAGGCGCGCCTGCTCGTGAGTTTGCTCGCTCGCACGCTCGGGCTTTTTGTAGGGCTTGAGGTAGGTGGCCAAGATCTCGCGCACCAGCTCGAGGCGTGGCACGTGACTCAGCAGCTGCTCGGTCACGTCGGGCGAGCGGTCGAGCATGGCCTGCTCTTCCTGCGACAAGGTGGCGCCGTAGTAGACCTTCTCGAGCGTTTCTGGCGGCAGGGTGAAGGTTGCCAGCTGCGACAGCATGGCGGCGACCTCGACCTGCCAGCGCTCGGTCAGCTCGAGCTTGTCGCACAGCGAGCCCACCAGCTGTTTGACGCGCTGGGCGCGGCCGAACGACACCGGGTTGGTGATCGACATCACCTCGGTCAGCATCTTGATGCTTCCGTGCAGGGTTTGTTCGAGCAGCGTGTGCTCGAGGACGGTCTGGCGGTGCAGCTCCACGCCTGTCTCGACCGCCGCCAAGAGCTCGGGCGGAGGGCAGGGCTTCACCAGAAAGCGGAAGACGTGCCCGTGGTTCACGGCGGCGATGGCTGCGTCGACCTCGGCGTGACCGGTGAGCAAGATGCGGGTGGTGTGCGGGTACGTCAGGCTGGCTTTGGCCAGCAGCTCGGCGCCGTTCATGCCCGGCATGCGCATGTCGGAGATCAGCACCGCGGCCTGCGGCTGGCGCGCCAAGAGCTCTAGCGCAGCGGGGCCGCTGGTGGCGGTCTCTACCTCGTAGCGGCGGCGCAGATGCAGCGACAAACCGCTCAAGACTTGTGGTTCGTCGTCCACGCACACCACGCGGTAGCGTGTCTTAGCTTCCATTCGCGTTCCTCTTTGCCAACACTCGCTTGGCGACCGCCACCAGTTGCTCGGGCCGGCATGGCTTGATCAGCCAACCCACCGCGCCGGCGCTCTTGGCCTGCTCTAGCGCCGATTCGCTGATCTCGGTGGTCATGAACACGGCGGGCGGCAGGTGCGGCGAGCCGTCCTTCCGCATCCACTCCAGCACGCCAAAGCCGCTCATGCCGGGCATGTTCAAGTCGATGATCACCAGGCACAAATCGAGCGTCTCCTTCAGGGTGGCGATGCCGCGAAAGCCGTCGTTGGCCGTCAGCACCGAGAAGCCCGCCGGCGTGAGCGCTTCGATGACGGAGCGCCGCATGGTCTCGGCGTCGTCGATGATCAGCACTTTGGGCAGCGTCACAGCGGCGCTCCGCTCTTGCCTTGCTCGCTGGTCAACGGCAGGCGAATCACGAAGGTGGTGCCTTGCCCCGGCTCGGTCTCGAAATCGATGCTGCCGTGGTGGCGTTTGACGACGCAGTTGTAGGCCATGGCCAGCCCTTGGCCAGTGCCCTTGCCGACCTCTTTGGTCGTGAAAAACGGCTCGAAGACCTTGGCGCGGGCGTGCTCGGGAATGCCGGTGCCGCTGTCTTTGACGCGAATCACCGCGTGCGTGGCGTCGTGTCCGGTGCTGATCGAAATTTTTCCCTTGTCGCCGCTGTCGCCGACCACGTCGGCGATGGCGTGTGACGCGTTGACGATCAGGTTCAGCACGACTTGGTTCAGCTCGCCGCCCAGGCAAGGCACCGGCGGCATCTCTTGGTCCAGCTGCAGGTCGACCTCGGCCACGTACTTCCACTCGTTGGTCGCCACCATCACCGTGCTTTCGATCAAGCCCTTCAGATCGGTCGGCGCCAGGCGATCACCGTCCGGATGCGCGAAGGCCTTCATGGCGCGCACAATCTTGGTGACCCGCTCCACGCCCGTCAGCGAGCGATCGATGGCGGTCGGTAGCGCCTCGCGCGTGTACTCGAAGTCGAGGTCGATCTCGGCCTGCGCCAGCTCGGTCAAGCGCTCTTGGCTGAGCGGCCCGGTGACGGCAGATTCCACGCTGGCGCGCAGCATGTCGAGCAAGCTGAGCAGGTCGGCGATGCCGGTCTTGGCGAAGTGCAGGTTGTCGCCGATGAACTGCATCGGCGTGTTGATCTCGTGCGCGACGCCGGCCGCCAGCTGGCCAATCGCGCCCAGTTTTTGGCTTTGTAGCAGGCGGTCTTCGAGCCCCCGCTGGTCAGTCACGTCACGCACGATGCACACCAGCTCGTCCTCGCTGCTGCGCACGATGCGGATTTCGTGATGCAGAGCCGCTAAACCGCCGCTACTGACGTTGAGGGTCTCGGCCGCTTGCGAGACTTCACGCGGTTGCGAAAGCGCGTTCTCCAGTCGAGCGCGCAGCCGCGCGTCAATGATGCTGTCACTCAACGTCATGCCCTCGCGCAGCGCCGCGAAGGGGGAGCCTGGGCGCTCTAGGCCGCGTTTGAGCTCCAGGATGGTGCCGTCACCGCGTACGCGAAACAGCGTGTCGGGGAGCGCCGAGACCAGCGCGCGTTGGCGCTCTTCGCTGCGGATACGCTCGTCGATGTCCGAAAAGATCAAGACCAGGCGCACTGGTGCGTCTTGCGCGTCACGCTTGGCGGCGCCGCGCACGAACACGTGCCGGTAGCCACCGTGGCGGTGGCGCATGCGCACGGTCGTGTACAGCGGCCAGCCTTGCTGCAAATGGTCTTCGATCAGCTTCAGCGTGTGTGGGCGGTCGTCCCGGTGCATCAGGTCGCGCCAGGCGTCGGGCTGGTCGCAGTACTCGGCATGCTCGGCGCTGTCGAAGCCTAAAAGGTGCTTCCAACGCGCGTTGTATACGACCTCGTTCGTTTGCAAATTCCAGTCGACGACGCCGTCTTGGGTCGCGCTCAGCAGCAGCTCGAGCAGCTCGGCCTTGGCTTCCAGGTCGTTGCCTTCCAAAGCCTTGCTCATTGGGCCAAGAGCTCCTTGGCTTGCGTCAGCACTTCCCGCGCGCCGTCTTCGAGCTCCTTCAACTTGGCCGGGGTGAGCCCTCGCGCCTCCAAGCGCGCGAAGTCACAGCTGGGCGGGGGTTGGAAGGGCGACGGCGAGAGCCTGCTCACCAGCGTGTCGGCGACGTGCACCACGTCCACGACCTCCAAGCCATCGTGCTCCACGCGCTCGGGGTGCTCGTGAAAAGCGACCGTTTCGAGCACGGCGTGCGGAATGCCCCAAAGCCCGAGCAGGTACGCGCTGAGGGCGGCGTGCTGCTCCGCGTCGGCCTCGCCATGGCTGGGGCGGGTCGCCAGGACTAGGTGCCCCATGTCGCGCAGCATGCCCGCGACGAAGGCGTCGTCCGCTTTGCGGCGATCGCTGCCGAACCAGCGCCTGCCTAGCAACCCTACCGCCAGCGCGTTGGTCTGAAACGCTCGGTAGCTCTCGGCCGGCAGCGCGGCGCGGCCCGACTGCAAAGACGCCATGGTTTCCATGGCCAGCGACAGATCGCGGAGCGCCAAGGTGCCCAGGTAAGTGGCGGCTTGGCTGACGTTACTGACCGCCCGCGGCAGCCCGAAAAACGCCGAATTGGCGAGCTGAAGCACCTTGGCGCACAGCGTGGGCTCGCGCTCCACGATGCGCACCACGTCGGCGATGCCGGTGTTGGGGTTGCCGAGCGCCTTGGAGATCGCCAAGTACGTTGTCGGTGCGGCCGGCAGCAGGCTGACGTCACCGCACATTGACTTCAGCTCGTCGGCTGCGAGCAGCTCGTTCAGCTCGCAGCAGCGCTTGACGACGTTGCGCAGCTTCTCGGCGTCGCAGGGCTTGGCCAGGAACTGGTGCGCCGTGAACACGCTCTTCATCGTGGTCTGCGAGTCGGTCTGGCCCGACAGCACCAGGCGGATCGCGTGAGGTTGCAGCTCCTTCACGCGCGACAGCAACGCGGCGCCGTCCAGGATGGGCATGCGCATGTCGGTGACCACGATGTCGAACTTGGACTTTTCGACCTCTTGCAGCCCCGCTGGCCCGCCCAGCGCGAACACCATGTCCCACTCACGGCGCTGAGGTCGCAGCACCGCGCGCAACCCCTCCAAGATGGCCGCCTCGTCGTCCACGAACAGTACCCGCTGCTTGCGCGCGCCTGACGCGACCGGGAGGGTCTCGGAGCCGGGTTCGGGTTTGATACTGCGCGCTTGCATGACTGGGTCACGGGGCGAATCGCCCCAAGCCGTGAAGCGACGCGTATTCGCGTGTGGGAGCGACGCTCCTGGCTATGGACCAACGGTCGCGCGCGCCAATCCTGAAGGCCCGCCGCCCAAAACGGCGGGATTACTGGCTGAAAGTCGTGGCCCCGAAGGCCAGCGGCACTTCACCCTGAATCTGGACGGCGTGCCAGCCCGGCTCCGGATCGGGCACCAGCACGACCGCCCCGCTCAGGTGATCGGTGGGCGTACGGTACACCGTGATGGTGGCGACGACGTTGCCGTCGATGTCCAGCACGTTGGCCGCCTCGGGCTCGCCGCTCGGGTAGCGCGGGTTCGGCCGCTCGATACCCCAACGCGGGCCGCCCATGTCGGTGAGCAAGAACAAGAAGTGCTGCATGCCACCGGGCGGCGGCACCTCACGCACGGCGCCATTCAGGAACGCGATCCGCTCAGTGAATAGGTTGTAGGTGTAGTCGCTGATCCACTGGTTCTTGCAGTAGCCCATGATGTCGGTGGCGGTCATGGGGTTGTGCAGCTTCTCGGGCGCCTCGAAGCCCCACCAGCCGATCAGCGCGCCAGCGTACGGATAGTCTTGGTCCGGCTCGGCGGCGCCGCCGCACGGTGAGTGCGGCCGGCCGTGGTTGTGTCCGACCTCGTGCGCCATGGTCTGAGCAGACGTCACGTCCGCGTACGACAGACCGAGCGCCACGCGCTGGTGGCGCGCGAAGCTCTGCGTGTTGGTGACGTAGCCAATGCCCGCCACACAACCGCCGTTGCAGTAGCCGCTCAGCTTGTCGGTTGGCTGAAACAGGCCGTAGTAGTAGACGTCGGCGGGGGCGTTGTCTTGCTCGTGCAGGTTCGCCAGTTGGTCGAGCGCTTGGCTCCAGCCGTTGCCCTGCGCCGACACGGTTTGGCTGACGTTCAGCGCGTCGCCGAGGGTGTATTCGACGCTGCTCGCCGGGTACATCAAGGCCAGGTACGCCTTGTAGGCGTCGAGGCGCGCGGTGTCGTTGGCAGCCGTGCGGCCGTTGGCGTTGAGCGGAATGAACTTGATCTTCAGCGGGCCCGTCTTGCGCGTCACGAGCTCCTGATTGTCGGCGGCGGGGAAGCGCGCCTTGCCGGGCGTGCCGGCGGGCGTGCCGTCGCACTCGACGATTTCCACCGCGTAGCGCGTCGTGGCGGTGAAGTCCTCACCCTTGACGTCGAAGTTGAAGGTCGTGGCCAGGCTGTTCTCGGTCGACGCCGCGGTGATGTTCTTCTTCGAAAAATAGTTCGACTTGACGTCGCCGTTGGTCAACCAGAGCCGCGCCGAGACCGTGCGGTTGACCCACCCGGACTCCAGCTTCACGAACGCGCGCACGCGCCCCGGCTTGCCCTGAATGATGTCGGCGGGCCTGTCGTCTTTGGGCACGACCGCGTTGGCCTTCATGACCGGGATCTTGCCGACCTGGTACACGTCAATCTCGTCAAGGCTGATGCCGACGGCCAAGGTGCTGGTGCACGAGTCACCGACGGCGCCCGAGCACTTGCCGGCTTGGCACGACTCGCCCACCGGGCAGGCTTTGTCGCAGCCACCGCAGTGCGCTGCCGTCGAATCGGTGCTGACGCACGCGCCGCCGCACAGTGTTTCACCCATTGGACACGCGCATTTGCCGTCGGTGCAGGGCAGGCCGCCCATGCACTTGGTGGCGCAGTCGCCGCAGTGGTCGGCGTCGGTCTTCACGTCCGCGCAAGCGTTGTCGCAGACGATGTCGGTCGCGTTGGCGCACTTGCACTGCCCGGCTTGGCACGACTGGCCCGCGGTGCAGGTCTTGCCGCACATACCGCAATGCAGCGAGCTCGTGGCCGTGTCGACGCAGCTGCCGCCGCAAGCGGTCTTGCCCGCCGGACAGCCGCATTGGCCGCCCGAGCAGCCTTGGCCGCCCGTGCACTTGGTGTCACACGCGCCGCACGAGCTGGCGGTGGTTTGCAGGTCGACGCACGCGTCGCCACAGCGGGTCAAGCCCGTCGGGCAGGCTTGCGTGCTGGGAATACAGCTGGTGACAGCGCAGATCTCGCCGGCGGCGCAGGCCTTGTCGCAGCTGCCGCAATGCTGCGGCGAGTTCAGGTTCGAGCAGTCGGTGCCGCATAGCTGCTCGCCGGGCGAGCAGGCGCACTTGCCGTCGGTACAGGCCGCGCCCCCCGAGCACTTGGTCATGCAGTTGCCGCAGTGCTGGGCGTCCGACTGGGGGTCGAAGCACTGCCCTTCACAGAACAGCACGCCTTCGGGACAGCCGCACACGCCGCCGTAGCAGGGCACGCCTGCGTCGCATTGCTTGCCACAGCTGCCGCAGTGTGCGGCGTCGGTGCTCGTGTTGGTGCAGGTGTCGCCGCACTTTTGGAAGCCCGTGGCGCAAGCGGTGTTGCACGAGCCGTTGGCGCACACGGCTGGCGCGGTGCAAGTGGTACCGCAGGTGCCGCAGTTCGCGCTCTCTGACTGCAGGTTGACGCACGTGCCGTTGCAGGCGGTGAGGCCGGCTTGGCACATCAATTGGTTGCCGCTGGTCTGCCCGCCGCTGGTGAGGCCGCCACCGGGCGTCCTGTCGGCGGTGCCGTCGATAGTGCCCGTGCAAGCGCTGCTCAGCAGCAGCGCGCCGAGCAGGCTGAGCCACGCACACCAGCTTCGCGACCACACACCCAGGTTCCAGGAATTTTGCATTTGGGCAGCAAACCTGAGGCAACCCACCTCACGGCTCACATCTAAGGTGAACGAAGTATCCGACTTCGGCTCACTCTTAAGCGGGGCGGCACGCGCCGCCCCGCCCCGCTGAAGTGAATTCAGCGGGGCCCCACCCCACGCGGCTCGTCGCTTGGCTCCTCGCGGCACGCGCCGCCCCGCCCCGCTGCAGTGAATTCAGCGGGGCCCCACCCCACGCGGCTCGTCGCTTGGCTCCTCGCGGCACGCGCCGCCC